>NZ_JAAHBQ010000003.1 GCF_020144665.1 Oscillatoria salina IIICB1
CTTTCCTCTATCTGTAGGGACTTAAACGCTGCAAGAAATGTAAAATACAGGGCGGTAGGGCATTCCGTCCTTAAAGCTTACCGAGTATCCGTTCGCGAAGCGTCTCCGCCAGGAGAAACAATAGCTGGAGTTGGTAAGAAGCCCGCGCTTACCTGTTAAGGAAGCGACGGGAGTATGTCACTTGATTTACTTCCCTCACTTCGACTTGTGTGTACACCGTAGGTCCTAGTAGGGGAGGGGTTGAAACATTCGGTTTAAGCTAAATCAAACAACAACAACTCTGCATCTTTGTTAGCCTGCAAACTTAGTTTCTCCGTATCGCTAACAGCGACACCATCCCCCGCAGCGACAGTCACATCATTAAGACTCAATTCTCCCTTAACCACTTGCAACCAAGCATGACGGTTTGGTGATAACTGATACTCAATTTGTTCCCCCGCAGCGAGTAAACTAGCATAGATATTCGCATCTTGATGAATCATCAGCGAATCGTCTCGACCATCAGCAGAAACCACTAAACGCAGTTTACCTTGTCTTTTCTCATCGGGATAGAATTTCTGTGCGTATCTAGGTTCTACTTTAGCGCGATCGGGCATAATCCAAATTTGCAATAAATGCACTAATTCAGTATTTGAGGGGTTATATTCGCTGTGAGTAACACCCGTCCCCGCGCTCATGATTTGTACTTCTCCGGGACGAATAATCGAACTATTTCCCATGCTATCTTTATGTTCTAAAGCACCTGCGATAACATAGGAAATAATTTCCATATCTCGGTGCGAGTGCGCCCCAAAGCCTCGCCCTGGTTGAATTTTGTCTTCATTAATTACGCGCAGTTGCCGAAAACCCATGTGTTTTGGGTCATAATAATTAGCAAAGGAGAAAGTATGAAAAGAATTTAACCAGCCTATATTAGCATTGCCTCGTTCTGTTGATTTTCTAAGAGTAATCATCTTGAGTTCTCCTTATTGGTTAATACGTTAAATTTGAGCGTGACTTCCATCGCAAAGAGGAGTGTTTTGCGTGTATTTACAGTTGCACAAAGCGACTTTTTGGGTTTTCGTTAGCTCAATTTTTTGTGGTGTAAAATCGGTTCCTTGGTGAGAACCATCGCAAAATGGTTGTTTTTGAGAACTACCGCAAGAACACCAATAATATGTACCGGGTTCTAATTCGAGGATAGCAGGTTTTTTGTCAGCAATTATTGGTTTACTCATGGTTTTTTGCTCAACAGATTTTTAACTTCTCTCTTAGCTATTTCAACTATAAGAAATATAAATTTGGTTGTAAAGAGTGTACTTTCAAGTAAGATAGTTACTAAAAAGTTACTAAGAAAATGGTCAAAGCAAAACCCGATCAAAAAACTTGTCCCGCAGAAACCACACTTCAGCTTATTAGCGGACGCTGGAAAGCTTTAATTATCAAAGAATTGTGGTCAGGAATAAAACGCTTTAACGAACTACAAAGAAGTTTAACGGGAATTACGCATAAAATGCTGACTCAACAGTTAAGAGAAATGGAAAAAGATGGTTTAATTCATCGCGAAGTATATGCGGAAGTACCACCAAAAGTTGAATATTCTCTCACTGATTTGGGTAAAAGTTTACAACCAATTCTGGCTGCGATGCACCAATGGGGTGCAGATTATGTTAAGAGAGAAGATGAGGGAAGTTGAAGGAGAGAGACAGGGCGCGATCGCCAAATAATTAACTCTTAATTTAAACTAGAATTAAGATAAGCCTTTCTCTGCTAAAATACTCCGAAAAAGAGATTAAAATGCAACTACAAGAAGCAAAAATTTCTCAAAATACCTCAGTAACTTGGTTAGACTTAACTTCTTTATTAGGTGCTTTACTAGGTATGTCAGTTGTACCATTATCTCTCAAATGGTGCGAAGTAGAAATGAGTCCAGATTCCGCGTTATTTAATCGTTTTTGGATATCAACTATAGTATTAGCCTTATTCAGTGGATTGCGTTTTTCTTACCAAATTATAACTCAGAAAAATCAGCCAAAAACCCAATCAGAATATCACTTTTTAGCTCACATTCCCCATCGGATTAAAATTAGCTTAATTTTTCTCTTTACAGGAGCTTCTTTATCAGGTACTCTGTTAGTATGGGCATGGTCATTGACTCGAACGACGATCGCCAATGCCGAACTACTCCATAACCTAACTCCGATCGTTACTGTAGTGGGTGCATGGTTATTCTGGCAACAAAAGTTTGACAAACGTTTCCTTACTGGTACAGCGATCGCGTTAGGAGGAATTATCGTCCTGGGATTAGATGATTTCCAGATTAGTATCGACAAAATAGCAGGCGATTTACTAGCGATTCTTTCCGCGATCGTTTTTGGTGTATATTTACTAGGAGCAGAAAAACTGCGAACTTTATATAGTAGCGAAGTTATACTTTTATCTTGTTCTGCTTGTAGCAGTTTGTTAACCTTGATTATAATTTTAATTGCCGGAGAAAATATTTTTCCTGTATCATCACAAGGATGGTTCGCTGTAATTAGCTTTGCAGCAATTAGTTTATCGAATCAAATCTTGATTTTGTACAGCCTCAAAAGATTTTCATCCAGTTTTATTTCCCTCTTATTTCTCCTAACTCCAATTATCGGTGGAGTCATGGCTTGGGTGATTTTTTCAGAAACTCTAAGTTTGCTCAACTTATGTGGTTTTTTAGTAGTTTTACCTGGTTTATATTTAGCTATTTCTAGTCCATCTGCGGTGAAAACAGAAATTTAATATTCTCAGGCGAAAAATCTTTAGTTTCTGACTTACACATAAACAGAAAAAGTAGAGGCAATTCCCTGTGGTTGCCTCTACCTATAGTGTTTACCTCAAGCGAAACTGATATAATTCTTGATAAATCGAATTACATTCCTCAACTACACTTAACAAATGCTTTGGAACTACATCCAGTTTCGGTCGATAAGGTAAAAAACAAGTAGATTTTTCTACATTTTGATACCAATGTTTTCCCCAAATACCATCAGTTTCTTGTTTCCCAGCAGACCAACTCAACATTTTTTCACTAAAGTCAACTCCTAAAGATTCACAAAGTAAACTCAATATTTTTTGGGGATTATTTTGCAAATCACGAGCATCTACCACAGGAGGTATATTACCAGTCAATTCCCGCACGCGATCGAATATTTTTTTGAGATTGCTTATCCCAGTATCTTCAATTGACAGATCGGGCAGCTTTTGATAAAGAGACGTGATGATATCCTGGGGATTGCGAATCAAAAAAAAGTTAGTTAGTTGCGAAAGAAAACTTAAATCAGCCTCATCAACTAAAAGACTATCGCTAATATGTTTTTGGAAAAGAATCGTCTGGTTATTAGGAATTTCTCCTGTGGTCATTTTAGCGATAACTTTCTCAAAATCAGTTTCATACTTTGCCAAAATTTCTTCAGCATAAGGATGATTTGCTTTCGTTTGAGCTAGATAAACCGCATATAATGGCTCATCCCAAACTATTGTATCAGGATGGCTGGACCATGCTCGCATCATCGCTGTGGAGAGACTGCGAATACTTGACCACATAGCAATACGTTTTACTTGAGACATGGCGATTAAAATTTCCTTTTAATACTCTCGAACAACTAGTTGATTTCGAGCGAAATTAAAGTATTTTACGGTAAAGTCAACTGCATCAGCAGGGAAAAACTTCTTACAAGTATATATATTCAGATTAAACGAATTATTACTCCAGTCTACAATACATCCTGATGTTTCCCAGTGCATCCAAGCAGTAGTATTTTCCACAAGAGGTTCATTTAATTTTTTCATTTCCAGTACCTCGCATAAATTATTGAGAAAGCTAGCAATTTTTGCTTTGATGTTAGCTTGACAATGTGGACTAAAAATATTCAGACGTTGCCGCCATATTTGGTTGTCTAATTCTCGCCAGGTGGGAGAATTAACTTGACCCATCATTTTATATGCTAAATTTTGCTTGTCGATCCCAAAATAGACTTTGGTATAGTTAAGGATCGTATTAAGATCGCAATTATTGGGTAGACAAATATCTATGCTGACAAAAGAAGGCTGGCGATCGTCCCAAACATAAGCATGAATAGCAGAACTTGGTATTAAGGGCAACCATGCAGATAAACCGTATTTTTCTGAAAGATGGGTAGCAGTTTCTCGATGAGGGGAAAGATTCAGTATTTGAGCAATTCCGTGTAAGTAATTCTGTATTTTTTCCACTCCTACTCGATCGATACCTACAGGTTGCTCGGACAAAAACTCAATTATTAAGACATTCGTAGTTGTTTTTGGGTAGCTCAGATGTTTTAACATAAACAATTAAGTCCCGTTAGTTGAGTTTGGTAATACTAATCGTTGAGAAATTTACAAAGCAATAGCAAAATGGAAGACACCTCAAGAGCTAGACTTCGTAGAGGATTATTGGTGTCTGGATGTTATTCATTTAAGTGATGAGCGCTGTAACTAATGTAACAGATTAGTTCAGAAAAATGGGAATTCAGATTCAGCACCTGATTAGTTCGCAACTAGCAATTAGTGTAACTTCAGCAGAGCAAACTTTTGGCGAATTGTTAAGAATTATCAAAAAGAAAAATTGGCTAGCGATCGCCAGTTTCACGAGAGCATTTCCCCCCAATCTAATATCAAAAAAAGTTGATTCCATGGCAAAATTTATAACTGGTCAAATTAGTCAAATAAGGGGTAACTAATAACAATTATTTATCTCAACAAATTAGATCGAGTCCGCTCGATCGATTACGTTCAAACCTGAAAAAACAAGCACCCACTTCTCCATTGAAGTGAGTGCTTTGCGGTGAAAAATTGCTGGCTATTTAATAAGCATCCTGCAACTCGTAAAAATCTGGCGAGACATAATCCTTACGCAGGGGCCAACCTACCCAATCTTCCGGCATCAGCAAACGTTTTAAATTTGGGTGTCCCTCATAAATAATGCCATACATATCATAAGTTTCTCGCTCTTGCCAGTCAGCAGCTTTCCAGAGCCAGTAAACTGAAGGAACTGTAGGATTATCTCGCGGTAAAAATACCTTCAAGCGGACTTCTTCAGGTTTCTCAGCATTATCACTAACTTTAATTAAATGATAAAAGCTAACCAACTCTTTACCAGGACCTAAATCATAACCACCCTGACACTGAAGATAATTAAACCCATAAGCGCGAAGTGCCGTAGCCATAGGAATTAGAAATTCGGCTTCTACCTTAATCATCTCCACGCCAAGATTATCCGGGTCCAGAGACTCATGATCGAAGTCATTTTCCGTCAGCCAGCGAGAAACAGGACCAGCTTCGACAATTTCGGAAGCTTCAGCATTTTCGTTACCATTTGGCTTCGACTCTTCAGCCACGATCGCGTTCCTCCTTTTGCTTCTCTGCGGGACTTAATTCTGGGGATATTTCCATACCCATACCTGACCTTAACTCCTTCGGTGGAGCTTGACGAGTTTCCGACTGAAGATACTTACCAGTCAAAATTGGTTCGACCACCTTCATGTTGTGAGTAGTGCTATAGAAGCGATGAGTTTGCTGTCTAACTTGCGATCGCTCTTGGATCGACTCATTTGCCATTTTTTTCCGCAATTTAATAATCGCGTCAATAATCGCTTCGGGACGAGGCGGACAACCGGGAATATAAACATCTACCGGAATCAGCTTATCAACGCCTTTAACCGCCGTTGTCGAGTCGCTACTAAACATCCCGCCAGTAATCGTACAAGCGCCCATCGCGATTACATACTTCGGATCGGGCATTTGTTCGTAAAGACGAACCAAAGCCGGAGCCATTTTCATCGTGATGGTTCCCGCAGTAATGATTAAATCCGCTTGTCGAGGACTAGAACGAGGTACTAAACCAAAACGGTCAAAGTCAAACCGAGACCCGATTAAAGCGGCAAATTCAATAAAACAACAAGCCGTCCCATACAACATCGGCCAAAGACTCGAAAGTCTTGCCCAGTCATAAAGGTCATCTACCGTCGTCAGAATCACATTTTCCGACAAATCTTGAGTGACTTTGGTGCGAATAATTGGATTGAGAATCTTTTCTTTTTGCTGCTTTTCAAACTCAGCAGTTTCTGTGGTTGGATTTGGGTTCATGACCATTCCAAGGCTCCTTTTCGCCATGCGTACACCAATGCAACCACGAGGATTGCAATGAAAATCAAAGCTTCAACAAAAGCTAATAGCCCTAATCGATTGAAAGCCACAGCCCAAGGATATAAAAACACAGTCTCCACATCAAAGACGACAAAGACTAAAGCGAACATATAGTAACGGATGTTGAATTGAATCCACGCTCCCCCGATCGGTTCCATACCCGATTCGTAAGTGGTGCGTCGTTCCGGACCGCTACCCGTAGGTCGCAGTAACTTAGAAGCTGTCAATGCCAAAAGCGGAACCAGGCTGCACGCCAGGAGAAAACCCAATAGGTACTCATATCCGTTGAGGACGAAAATCATAAGCTCTGTAATTACCTCTCCATATACCTTTCGATTTTCCTAATGCCCCAAAGGCTGTAATTTTCTCAACTGTTACTCAACTATTTTATTTGTAGGACAGTCAGCTACAACTGTATTATTGAATCAGTTTTACAATTTTTTATTATACTGCTTTGCTTGTCTTGCCCAAGATCCAGTCACACTAAGAATCTGAATCTAAGAGAAATTCAACTTACCTAATTACCAATTGTCAAAGTTTATTTGTCAAGTGACAATTAACAAATTCTCAATTTATGCGATAATTTGTAACAAACATTTTAAGAATTGCCGAGCGATCGTCTATGAGCGAACCAGCCCAAGAGCAAACTCTGGCAGAATTAGCGCCAGCAAGCTACGAATGTCGTAGCTGTGGCTACGTTTACGTGCCAGCCCAGGGAGACGACAAAAGCAACATTTCTCCAGGTACGTCTTTTGAAGAATTGCCCAATGACTGGCGTTGTCCAGTTTGCGGCGCTCGCCGTCAGGCCTTTAAAAATATTGGTGCAACGGGTGCGCCTTCGGGATTTAAAGATAATCTCCGTTACGGCATAGGAGTCAATAACTTGACCCCAGGACAAAAAAACTTGCTGATTTTCGGTGCTTTAGCCCTAGGGTTTTTATTCTTTATGAGTTTATACGCCTTGCAGTAAAATGCTTGGGCTGGAAAACAAAAGAACTATCACTCTAACTCACCAGCTAGATTGTCAAGTGACAATCTGGAGAGCAAGCAAAAGCTGTCTGGCAAGTAAATTTCCTTCATCAGCGTTAGATTTTATGAACTCATTTGTGAAAAAGCTGAAACAAATTGTAATAATTTTGGCAGTTACCTTATTGACAATTGGTTGTAGTCAAGTACCATCTCTAAGCTATAATCCGTGGGAAGTAATCGAACTACCCACCGAGGCAATTTTTTCAGACCTAGCTTTTACAGACGATTTCGATCGCGGTTGGCTCGTGGGTACCAAAGCGGCTCTTTTTGAAACTACTGATGGCGGAAACACCTGGCAGGAGAAGAATCTCGCTCTGGGAGACGAAAAGGTTAGCTTTACGTCGGTCAGCTTTGCTGGCGAAGAAGGTTGGATTAGCGGTAAACCCTCAATTTTGTTACACACTAAAGATGGTGGCGAAACTTGGGAGAGAATTCCTCTGAGTGAAAAATTACCTGGCTCTCCGTATAATGTAGAAGCTTTGGGAGCTAACTCGGCGGAAATGACTACCGACTTAGGAGCAATCTATCAAACCAACGATGGCGGTCGTACTTGGCAAGCTTTAGTCGCAGAAGCAGTAGGGGTAGCGCGGAATATTTCTCGCTCGGAAGATGGGAAATATATAGCGGTATCCTCTAAAGGTAACTTCTACTCGACTTGGGAACCCGGTCAAAGCCAATGGACTCCCCATAATCGCAATAGTTCCCGACGCTTACAAAATATGGGCTTCGGTAAAGACGGACGTATTTGGTTACTTGCTCGTGGTGGTCAAGTACAGTTTAGTGTGGAAGATGATTTCGAGACTTGGGAAAACCCGATCGCTCCCGAATTTTCCACTAGCTGGGGATTATTAGATATTGGCTACCGCACCCCAGAAGAAATTTGGGTAGCTGGAGGTAGTGGTAACTTACTTTGTAGCTTTGATGGCGGTAAAACTTGGCTAAAAGATCGGGAGGTGGAGGAAGTTCCCACTAATTTGTATAAAATAATCTTTTTGACATCAGAGAAAGGATTTGTCCTGGGTCAAAGAGGTTATTTACTAAAATACAATCCGCAATCTGAACCACCATCAGCAACAGCATAAACAAAAGTTGAGCTGGAAAGGTGTCAGCAGATTTCGTATCATATAAACTGGGTTTGCAACTTTAGTAAGAGGAGAAAAAACTAGGATGGCAGGTACAACAGGAGAACGTCCTCTTGGAGATATTATTACCAGCGTTCGTTACTGGGTAATTCACAGCATCACAATTCCGATGTTGTTTATCGCAGGTTGGCTATTTGTCAGCACGGGACTAGCGTATGATGTTTTTGGTACTCCTCGTCCGAATGAGTATTTTACTCAAGAACGACAAGAGTTACCGATTATTAGCGATCGCTATAGCGCCGATCGACAAATCGAACAGTTTAATAAGTAGGCTTTTAAGATAGGAACAACCAATGACTAGCAATACCCCTAATCAGCAAGTTACATATCCGATTTTTACGGTCAGATGGCTAGCTATCCATACTCTAGCTGTCCCGACAATATTCTTTTTAGGCGCGATCGCTGCCATGCAATTCATTCAAAGATAGGATCGAACTATGGAAAGACAAAACAATCCAAATAAACAACCTGTAGAACTTAATCGTACTTCCCTCTATTTGGGATTACTGCTTGTTTTTGTTTTAGGTATTTTGTTTTCCAGTTATTTCTTCAACTAAATAACTGGTAAAATTCGGGTATTGTTCTGGGAGAAATAAGGAGGTAGAATTTATGCTTTCTGAGGGCAGAATTCCTTTGTGGATTGTCTTAACTGTTGTGGGAATGGGCGTAATTGCAGTTGTAGGTATTTTCTTCTATGGAGCCTACGCTGGTGTAGGTTCTTCTCTGTAGAAGCAAGGAACTCGTTTTTTGAAGTTCAATTTCTGACTACTAGAAGCTGAATAGCCGCAGAAAAACCGCTAGTTGTTTTGACTGGCGGTTTTTTACTTGGCTTTATTAGCTCAGTTCGTTTAAACTATTTCCAATGTTCGTTGGCGATCGCCGGAATTTTTGTTGATGCTTGTCAGAATATGAGGAGGGGTGCTGTGCATTTGGAAAGTTACGATCCACAAGGATTTTATGATGAACTTTTCCTCGCTAAGGGACAACCGCGACCTTCAGCAGCGCCACTGTTAGAGTGGATACAGGGTCTTTCGTCGGCAGAATTACAGCAACATCACAAAACGGCTCAAATTACGTTGTTTAAATTGGGTGTTACTTTTAATGTCTATAGCGATAATCAAGGTGTAGAAAAGATTTTTCCTTTTGATATTATTCCTCGGATTATTTCGGCGGTTGAGTGGACGAAGTTAGAACAAGGTCTCAAACAACGAATTACAGCGCTTAATCTGTTTCTAGCAGATATCTATAATGAACAGCGCATTCTCCAAGATGGGAAAATTCCGGCTGAGGTGATTAACTCGGCTACGGGTTTCCTGAAACCTTGTCTGGGAATGCAGCCACCCGCAGGTGTTTGGTGTCACATTACTGGTACGGATTTGGTTCGGGATAAGGACGGTCAGTGGTACGTTTTGGAAGATAATTTGCGCGTACCTTCGGGAATTTCTTACGTTCTCGAAAATCGTCGTGTGATGAAAAGCACTTTTCCCCAAATCTTTCAAACAATGGCGATTCAACCAGTAGACGAATATCCGAGTCATTTATTAGAAACTTTATTAAATTTAGCACCTCCTCAGTTAGCAGACCCCACGGTGGTTGTTCTCAGTCCCGGTATTTTCAACTCGGCTTATTTTGAACATTCGTTTTTAGCCCAGCAAATGGGTGTGGAGTTGGTTGAAGGTCGAGATTTGGTCGTGGTGGATGGTTATTTGCAAATGCGGACGACGAAAGGATTACGTCGGGTAGATGTGATTTATCGTCGCGTTGATGATGATTTTTTAGACCCTTTGGTATTTCGTGACGACTCGATGTTGGGAGTACCGGGATTAATGGAAGTATATCGTCAAGGAAAAGTGGCGATCGCGAATGCACCTGGTACTGGTGTGGCTGATGATAAAGTTGTTTATGCTTACGTCCCGGAAATGATTCGCTACTATCTGGGAGAAGAACCAATTTTACCCATCGTACCAACTTACCTTTGCTGGCGCGAACAAGACCGAAAATATGTGCTGCAAAATTTAGATAAGTTAGTGGTGAAATCTGCTAATGAAGCAGGAGGTTATGGAATGTTAGTCGGTTCGGTGGCTACGGAAGTAGAAAGACAAGCATTCGCGCAAAAAATTCAGCAAAATCCTCGCAACTACATCGCCCAACCTACAATTAGTTTATCGCGAGTACCAACTTTAATCGGCGATCGCCTTGAAGGTCGTCATGTTGATTTACGTCCTTATATTCTTCATCGCGGTGAAGAAATTTACGTTCATCCTGGTGGTTTAACGAGAGTTGCTTTGAAAAAAGATTCTCTGGTGGTTAATTCTTCTCAAGGTGGTGGAAGTAAGGATACTTGGGTACTTACTGGGGATTAGGGATTAGGGATTGGGGATTGGGGATTAGGGATTAGGGATTAGGGATTAGGGATTAGGGATTAGGGATTGGGGATTGGGGATTAGGGAGACAAGGAGTATAAACTGATAACTGATAACTGATAACTGTTCACTGAACCCAGTCCCCACCTCACCAGTCCCCAGTCCCCACCTCACCAGTCCCCAGTCCCCAGTCCCCAGTTACCCAATCACCAGTCCCCAGTCCCCAGTCCCCAGTTACCCAATCACCAGTTACCCAGTCCCCAGTTACCCAGTCCCTAATCCCCAAATACTAACTATGCTAAGTAGAGTTGCTGATTCTATATACTGGCTAAATCGCTATATCGAACGGGCGGAAAATGTCGCTCGATTTGTGGATGTTAACTTAAATTTGATGTTAGATTTACCAGTCGGAATGACCCAACAATGGGAACCTTTAGTTGTGACTACAGGAGACTTAAATTTATTTCGCGATCGCTATGGGGACGCTACTTCTAATAATGTAATTCAGTTCTTGACTTTTGACCCGGAATACCCTAATTCGATTATTTCATCTTTGCGCCTTGCTCGTGAAAATGCTCGTTCGATTCGAGAAATTATTTCTTCGGAAATGTGGGAAGAAGTTAATGATTTTTACCTAATGGTTAAAGATGCAGCCCAAACCAAAAATTCGACCACATTATCCGAGTTTTTTACTCAAGTAAAACGAGCTAGTCATCGTTTTGCGGGGGTAATGGATGCTACCATGATTCATAACGAGGGTTGGCATTTTGGTCAGTTAGGAAGATTATTAGAAAGAGCCGATAAAACTACGCGAATTCTTGATGTTAAATACTTTCTTTTGCTTCCTTCAGCCGAATGGGTGGGAACTCCTTTAGACCAAATTCAATGGATTTCTTTGTTGAAATCTGCTAGTGCTTATGAAATGTATCGCAAAGTTCAACATCGTATTACCCCGGCTAAAGTAGCGGAATTTCTCATTTTAGATCGCGAGTTTCCTCGTTCAATTCATTTCTCTTTGTGGAGAGGAGAACAATGTCTTCATCAAATTACGAATACACCGAGTGGGACTTGGTGTAATTCCGCAGAACGCGCGATCGGTCGTTTGTGTGCGGAGTTAGGTTATCTTACCATAGATGATGTGGTTGAAGACGGATTGCATGAATTTTTAGATCAAATGCAGCGCTCAATTAATAATGTGGGTAACAAAATTTCGGAAACATTTTTTGGGATGGAAACTATTACCACAAATGCAGTGATGAGTCAAGAGCAAACAATGTAATTTGATGATTCAAACCACAGATAAACACCGATAAACACAGATAAATTATCCGCGTTAATCTGCGTGTATCTGTGGTTAAAAAATAAACTTGAAGGGAGAAAAGTGCGTTACCAAATTAGTCATAAAACAAGTTATAAATATAATCAGTTGGTGTTATTAAAACCTCATGTGTTGCGCTTGCGTCCTCGCTGTGATATGGGGCAAAAGTTACACGATTTTTCTTGAACATTTTTTGGGATGGAAACTACTACCACAAGTGCAGTAATGAGTCAAAAGCAAATCATGTAATTTGACGATTCAAACCACAGATAAACACCGATAAACACAGATAAATTATCCGCGTTAATCTGCGTGTATCTGTGGTTAAAAATAAACTTGAAGGGAGAAAAGTGCGTTACCAAATTAGTCATAAAACAAGTTATAAATATAATCAGTTGGTGTTGTTAAAACCTCATGTGTTGCGCTTGCGTCCTCGCTGTGATGTGGGGCAAAAGTTGCATGATTTTTCGTTAACATTTTTTGGGAGGAAAACTATTACCACAAATACAGTAATGAGTCAATAGTAAATCAGGTAATTTGATGATTCAAACCACAGATAAACACCGATAAACACAGATAAATTATCCGCGTTAATCTGCGTGTATCTGTGGTTAAAAAATAAACTTGAAGGGAGAAAAGTGCGTTACAAAATTAGTCATCAAACAAGTTATCAATATAATCAGTTGGTGTTGTTAAAACCTCATGTGTTGCGCTTGCGTCCTCGCTGTGATGTGGGGCAAAAGTTACATAATTTTTCTTTGAAAATAGAACCAAAGACGACAAGAAAATCGGAAATTACTGACCTTGATGGTAATAGTAATATTAAGGTTTGGTTTGAGGAAGCGGCGAAAAAGTTAGAGATAAAAATGACTGCGGAGGTGGAAACTTTCCGGAGTAATCCGTTTGATTTTTTGTTGGAAAGTTGGGCGACAAAGTTACCAATTGATTATCCTAGTTCTTGGCGATCGCAACTCCAACCCTATCAGCAAAGTTATGGAATGGGTGGAGATGGCGCGATCGCGGAACTCGCGCAGGATCTTTATCAGCAGGTGGAGGGGGATACAATTTCTTTTCTGACAACCCTAAATCAATGCTTGAATGAAAGTTGCGAGTATACGATCCGACATACAGGAGATGCTTATCCTGCGGGTGTAACTTGGCGGCAGAAAAAGGGATCTTGTCGAGATTTGGCGGTTTTGTTTATTGAGGTTTGTCGCGCAGTGGGTTTAGCTGCGCGGTTTGTGAGTGGTTATCAGGAAGGAGATCCCGAACAAGATAACCAGGATCTTCACGCTTGGGCGGAAGTTTATCTTCCTGGTGGTGGTTGGCGAGGTTACGATCCCACATTAGGGTTAGCAGTAGCGGATACTCATATCGCTTTGGTAGCTAGCGCGATCGCGCGTTATGCTGCTCCGGTTGAGGGTGCTGTAACTGCGGTTAACAAGGGTAAAATCGTTGAGTCCCAATTGCAGTTTGATTTGGCGATCGAAAGAATTTAGTTTACACCCTACACAAGCAGTCAGATTACAGCTTTGATTCAACAGGGGGCTGGGAGGAAATCACAGTAGCAAAACTGGTTTCAACAACCGCATTTTTAGCGACAAGCAACCGTCCAAAAGTGAACTGATTCCGAAATCGCCAGTACCCTCAATCTCCATCGCAACACCGTATCGCACTTCTCAGACTACATCGAGTAGTTTCCTCGGCGGTGGCATGGTCATGGTGGGCAGGTAAATCCGTATAACATCCCTGTAGAGGTATTATACGGAAATTTTCTATATATCATTCCTATAAGGGTGATCGGATGGATAAATTCTTAATAAAACCCAAATATTTTAGGTTAGACGGAAAAAATCCGTCTAACCTAAAATATAGTCAGCTGGGTTCGTTGAGTCGGCTAAGGTTAAAAAATCTACTGACAAAAAATTTTGAGATAGATCGCCCCCCGGAAGGGTTGATTGTAAATCAGTAAGATATAGAGCTAGTTGTGCATGGTTGACAGAAGTAATTTACTAATTGTTGGTGGGTCTAGAGGTATAGGGCTGGCTATAGCGACAAAAGCCATAGAGAACAGATATCTTGTTACCGTAGTAGCCAGGACAAAAACTGATAACTTGAAAAATTCAGAAATAAATTTTATAAAGCAGGATTTCAATGACATTTCTCTTACTAGATCTACTCTTGCTACTGTTAAACCTGATGTGTTGATTCTGTGTGTAGCACAAGGACTGTACGGTGATGTCCTAAGCTTTTCAAATGAACAAATCGTTCAGTGTATTCAAACTTCATACACGTCAACAGTTCTGTGGATTAGGGAAGCGATCGATGTGCTACCTAAGAATTCAAAAATATGCTGGATATCTTCTCTAACTGCGAAAATCCCAAATTATCATTGGAGTTACTATGCTTCAGCTAAAGCCGGAGTAGAACATTTTATTGAGTGTGTAAGAGAACAAGCTGCAACGAGAGGCATTAGCATCACTGTCTGCTATCCAGGTTGTGTTGCAACAGATTTTCATAGATATGCAGGTACACAGACACCAGAGGGTGCTATCAATGCTGCTGAAATTGCTGGAAATCTATTACAAGCTGTTGAGAGTCGTCTTGAATTTTGGGCATCAGACATGGATAGAGAAGTTATTGACAAAATCTATGAATTGGATAAAACTTGCCGTCACAGATTCCAGGATTTATTGAAATGAGAGATTCGAGTGAAGTAAAAAATCTACTAGATTGGAAAGGTGGATGGGCTGCAAGAGCATTGTTTGATGATGCAGTTAGCCGTCATCTAAATAATGAAGAGCAAGACATTTGTTTAGCTAAAGCAGTTGTTGAGAAATCATCTGGAGTCTCAGCTATACGCCAACTTGAAAAGTATTTAAAGTTGACAGGACTAGATCTAGATATCTCTAAAATTCCGCAAACACTACCTTCAGATATTAGGCAAGTCATTAGCTTGGCAGAGATTAGAGATATTCCTTATGAAATCTCGGCAGATTTTTGGCTAGAGCAACTCTGCGATCATCTAAATTCTACCCGCGCAAGTTTATCTGAAAAGATTGCTCAATCCCTAAATGAGGATAGTCTTCCTAGTGAAAATTCTCAGTATTTAATTGAATCATGGAGTTTCCCCGTTATATCTAGTTTTCTACCTTTGACTAGTAACCAAACAAAAGTTTCTTATGTAGAAGATGAGGTTGCAAGGCTTTGTTGGAAACGTTGGTACTTAAACGCTGGAAATCATCCACTTTTACTTGAGACATATGATCGAACAAACTTAAAAAGTAGCCAGTGGCTTGTTTGGCGGCTTCTACATGATGCAACGCATCTTTTGCATCTTCAAAACTTCCCAGAAGCCGGTTGTTATCTCAATCCTGAATGGTTACTTACATTAGAAGCTTCTGCAATGACAAGCGAAAGAGAATTTCTGTATCTAATTGACAGTGAAAGAGAGATAGCGCGACCAATTAACTATCCTTTTAATTCATTTAATATAAAAACAGTTTTATTAACTGGACTGATTGAAAGAGCTTTACGTTTAGATTATGACATAGCTGTTCACTTGAATAATCAGTCTATTGATGATTGGATTAGATATACGAAGC
The DNA here is from genome assembly GCF_020144665.1 of Oscillatoria salina IIICB1. Classification (NCBI taxonomy): domain Bacteria; kingdom Bacillati; phylum Cyanobacteriota; class Cyanophyceae; order Oscillatoriales; family Oscillatoriaceae; genus Oscillatoria; species Oscillatoria salina. The sequence goes on from NZ_JAAHBQ010000003.1 coordinate 15,632, forward strand.
GCAGAACGGGATTAACCTTGAATTGCTATTATAATTTTGCCCATGAGTTCTATGGATTGCCGGGTTTTTGTGCTGGCTATATGCTCGGTTTAAATGCACTTGGAAAAGAGCAAGATAAACTTTCAATACTTTCAGGAGAAAGAGCTTTAGATTTTCTATGTCTGAACTCTAGTGATAATTTATCAAGCTCTATACTGACAGATATTCCAGCAAAGTCACCCCAACATCCCATCTATATTCAGTCTGTTGGAACCTCAGATTCTACTTGCTTCTTTAGCTTAATGAATCCTTTTACTAATCAGTATGATCATGTTGAAGCGAAAGCCAGTGTTTTCGTAGACCTAAACCCCAGTCAAAGGGGAATACATATGAGTAGGCTGCAAGAGGTTCTGAATAACCTCGACATTCAACAAAATTGGAATACTTTAGCGGAGGTTTCTGATTTTATTGCTATCCAAGCTAAGAGAGTGCAAAAGAGCGAGAAATCAGAGGTTGAGTTAGCAGTTAACTCTTACGTTCAAACTTTCAACCCAAGAAGTAGAACTCGTTCAAAACAACCTATTTCAATCACTGCTAGTTCTATAATTTCTGATTCTCACACATTGCATACAATCGGATTAAATATCAAAGTAATGACTGCTTGCCCTTGCACGATGAAATACAGCCGTCTTAAAGCGGAGCAAGATTTGAGATCATCTCTAGGAGATCATTTCAACAATTCAATCATGCAATGTGTTCCACCCACTTTTACACATTCTCAGAGAGGCACTTTATCCGTCAAGGTAAGTTCTGAAAATGATCTAATTCCATTGCAGCGCCTATATCTTTGCATTAGCAGAGTAGCTCACTTGGTGGAATCTGTTCTGAAACGCCCTGATGAACATTCTCTAGTTCAAAAAAGTCATGCAAAACCTCAATTTTGTGAAGACTTGTGTAGAGAAGTTGCTGTTTCTATAGCCTCAGAAGTTGGCTCAAGCGATTTAGTTGAAGTCTCTGTTGAATTGGATGAGAGTATACATCCACATAAAGCGTTTGCAAAACTTTCAATTAAGGCTTCTGATATCTGGTATATTAACCTTGATAAAGAAGATGATTAGAAGAATAAGTTTAAAAGATATCAAAATATCTAATTATATTTTGAAAAATGTTGAGGATGACTGCCCATTCTCCTGGAAGTCTAAGTTTGCTGAATGCAAGAGCTTATCAGATTTTGTCAAACTCATAAACTATGAGCTTTGTATATTTGGCTGTGTGATTATTAGTGACCTTAACACTTCTGATCTGGATACAAATCTAAAAAGAAATCTCTTTCTTGGTTTATGTTCGCAACTAGGTACTCCTGTAGAACATAATCCTGGGAAGAAAGATTATATTTGGGACATTAAACTTAGAAATGAAATAAGTTGTTTCCCAACTTTTTCTGAACATAATTTAGAAGCCCCGTTACACACAGATAATCAGTATCGAGTAAATCCAGAACGATATATTTCGCTATTTGTATTAGAGAGAGCAGCTTGCGGCGGGGGGGCAACAACAATATTAAGGCTTAAAGATATTATCAACACGTTGCGAAAGACAAAAGATGGAAGAGAGTGTCTAAGTATTTTAGAGAACTCACTTTTCCCTTTCGCTACACCAAGTGTATTCAGCGAGAACAAGAATGAAGACCATATAGTATTTGCGCCTATTATCTGCGATGAAAGAAGTATTCGATATAGATTTGATACGATAGAACGAGGGTTGAGACACAGCAAACTTTCAGATGAAGATATTGCAATTAAGATTTGGGCTTTGAATTTCTTTAGAAATCATATCGAAGCTCACCCCTCTACAATGAGGCTGCTGTTAGAAAACGGCGAAATGTTATTTCTGGAAAATAGGACAGTGCTTCATGGGAGAACCAGATTCGCAGATCCAAATCGTCATATACTGCGAGTGCGTATGGATGAGTTATGAAAACTGAACCACGCTTGCCAGCCAGCTAACACTGCGTTGGTGCGGACGGAACAGAAGTTATCGGTGGGTGTTCGAGGTTATCTGCCGCCGCACAACTTCACCGTTGAACCCCAAATAGATTCTGGAAGTGAAATATGCCCTTGATTTGGTGAACCATCAATCTCAATCCTCTTGCTGCATCCTCAAACCAGTAGCCAAACCTTGACCATCGTAGCATCGTGCCTCCGACAATTACCACGCCTACCGCGATCGCGCGATAAATTCTTGATAAAATCCACATCTGGGGTGTTATGTGGAAAAAGTCCGTCTAATATATAGTTATACGCCAACGTAGCGCTCACGGCTTTCGAGATGAATTTTGAGATCAAACAGCTTAAGAGTAGTGATATTTTGCTAATGCGGGATCTGTTGGATTGCTTTGGAACAGAATTCAACGAGCCGGATACATATCAAGAAAAACAACCATCGGATCGGTATCTTGGTGAGTTATTGGATAGCTCAACCTTCATCGCCATGATTGCATGGGCTGAAAATCGTGTTGTGGGCGGTTTAACTGCATATGAGTTAAAAAAAGTTGAGCAAACGCGCAGCGAAATCTACATCTATGATCTAGCAGTTAAGGAATCTTTTAGAAGGAAAGGAATCGCGACTGCACTCATTGATTCACTCAAACCCATCGCCAAAGAACGAAATGCGTGGGTAATTTTTGTTCAGGCTGATCTAGGTGATGAACCAGCAATCCAACTCTACAGTAAGCTCGGTGTCAGAGAAGAAGTGCTGCACTTCGATATCGCGATCGCTCCCCAATAAGTTTGATGTATAACAACGCCATGCAGCCGACCTACTTTCCGCTACACCTTCAGCATCCTCAAACCAGGAGCCAAACCTTGACCATCGTAGCATCGCGCCTCCGGCGATCGCGCCAGTGGGAGTAGAATTTTAGAGATAACCAGCAATGACTCCAGCCTTCAGTGAACACCTAGTAAAATAAGTCCAGGTGTAGTGAGTGTCCAGAATGCCTACTGCCAGACAATTGGAGAGTTTATATCGCATCTGCTATCAGTTAACGTATGTCATGCTTCAGCCGATACACCTTATTTGTGTCGATAACCGGACAGGTAATGTTTATATATTAGCTGGAGATGATGAGGAGATTGAGTTTCAGATTTTACCTAATGGAGAATTTGCTGATGAGCCAGGTTAACTATGATGCTATGTCTACTACTGAATTAAGAAACTACTTCCTCAAGCATCGTGGGGATAAGGCTGCTTTTCAGGCTTACTTAGACAGAATTAATCAACATCCGCTCAAAATCGTTGCCAGTCCTGACGATCCTGATTTTGATGAGAAAGTTCAAGCTGCGATTCGCCGAAAGTTAGAAGCAGCTAGAAGTAGCATTATTCAAAAGTCTAACGATTCAAATGTATCGGACGATTAAGACGGTGATTGTGCCGAGTTTAAGATTTTAGGCATAGCCCGCCGTAAGGCATCGCGTATACACAAACGGAGATTAAAAGCATTGGTAAAATAAATAGGTGATAGCAATTTGCCTCAATGCAACAAGCTAACATCTCCAATCTTTTCAATAAACTTCAAATGAGGAGATTCTCAAATGCCATTGGCTGAACTCATGTTACAAATCCAAGAGCTTTCCAAGATTGACAAGCTTCGGCTAATGCAGTTTCTTGCAACAGAACTGGTCAAAGAAGAAGATGCAAACTTCTTTGTTGAAAACCAAGATTATCCTGTCTGGTCGCCCTATAATTGCTCTGAGGCTGCTAATGTCCTGATGGATCTTCTGGCGACAAAGCAGCAAGAAAAGAATGGCTAACGCTCAAAGATTTCCCTACAAAATTATTGACAGCAGCCTTGGCATGGTTGATCGAATGCCGTACTTGCCTTTGACCCTCAGCCTTGATGGTCAATCCTTGAAGAGTGAGGGTTTACTGGATACAGGTGCAAGCGTTAATGTTTTGCCATACGAGTTGGGAATACAACTGGGTTTGCTCTGGGAGAATGAGAGTCTCTCGGTTGGATTGACAGGAAACTTGGCTCGATTTGAAGCTCGCGCAGTTGTTGTTGATGCTCAAATCAGTTCATTCCCCACCGTTAATCTTGCATTTGCTTGGACACAAGCACCCAATTTGCCTCTAATTTTGGGGCAAGCTAATTTCTTCTTTGAGTTTGATGTCTGCTTCTTCCGCGCACGTTCTGAATTTGAAATCTGCCCCAAGCAAGGTGGATAGCACCCAGTTAAAAGCGACCAGTGAGTAGAGATACAGTTTGTGAGAGTATTGTAAAGTTTAAATACAAATATGGTCAAATCAAGTCATATATGCTATTCTCTACACTAGAATAAGAGTCTGTGAAACCGCTTTTGTACGGGTGAAAAACCTTCTAGAGTGCGACACTTGTAACCAATCAAGTTCTATAGGACTAGAAAGCAATCACAATCGGTGGAGATAATCAATTAAGTTCTAATTAAGTTAATTCCAAAAGCATTCCCAAAGGCTTTCACTAGCTATGGGATAGAGAGGTGCGTAGTTCACCCTAGGAGAATCAATCTCTCAAAGTAAAAGCGAAGGAAATTTCTGCAATGAAATTTAGTCTGTCTATATTTGACTATACTTTTACTAACTATATTCATCCTTTGTCTCAACGACCTTTATCTGTCATATTTTCAACTGAACAAAGATGCATTTTTGAGTGCTTTTATCGGGTCGATCGGGGTCGCGATCGCGCTACAGGAGGAACAGGTTTGGGACTCGCGATCGATCGCCAACTCTTCGTATTTCTCTGCTTTAGCGGTAAGGAAAGGGATATTTGAAATCCTGGGAACCTGTGTAACCAGAGATTTCCGCTAATTTTTCTAAAGATTGGACTCCGGGGTAAAGTTTTCCTTTGATTTCCCAAGCGGGAACACCTTGAATCCCTGCTTGCTGACAAAGTTGAGTTTGAGAGTTTTTACCTTGGGGATGACATTCGATATCCTTGATCGCAGCCAAAGCTTCTTTACCGAATAATTGTTTTTGTTCGTAGCAGTGAGGACAAGTATAAGAGGTGTAAAGTTTGGCGCCAATTTTTTGTAAATAATTGGCTAAGGCGATTTCGGATTTTCCAGAGGTATGAGTAATTTCCGGTCCGCTTTCTCCTGCGGTTTCGACGATCGCCGGTTCATTTACAGTTGTTGCTACTTGAGCGTTGTTCGTAGTATAAACCCAAAAAACGCCACTAATGGTAACGAGGGCGACAATTAAACTGGTAATCAGCGATCGCTGCATATTTTTCCATCGATGACCGAAGACGGTCAAAATAAACAAAGTTGTCGATAATAAGGCAGAAGTGATGCAATAAGGACATAAACCTTGAATTACCAAGAACATTATGCCCATTAAGTAGGCGCTAGTAATAGCCATTGCGGTTGCGATCGCCAGTAGCGCATACCAACTAATTTCTTCGAGTTGCGATCGCGCTTCTTTACCTAAACTTGATTTTAACACCAAAGGTGCTAAAGCGATCGCGGCTACACTACCATAAGCTAGGGAACCAAACAAAGATATCGGGATACCAAAAATGCTCGCATAAGAACTTTCTAGTACTTGTTCGCAGCCCGAAGTCGGACAAATTTCGGCTGATTTCCCTGATAATTCAGCCACAGTGAGAAACACTGTTTCGACAAAGCCGAAAGCTGCGATCGCGCCGATAATTATACGCGACCAATTGTAAATTCCACTCAGAAAATATAGGCGTTTCATGATTTTTGCCTCTTCCCACTAACGGGGGAATTCAATCGCAGATTCCTCAGTCGATCAAGATGTCGTCTTGGTCTTCGCAAAGTTCCTGCTGCCACTCTATATTAGGCATAGATTCAAAGGCTTTGCGTAAAGATTGCTCCCATAGTTTACGAATCTTAGCTAAATAAGGCGCACCGAGTCGCAATTGCAGTTTATGATGAATTTCAAAGCTGTCTGCTAAGTACATAATCGCATCAATCGGCGGACCTACGGAGATATTTGATTTCATGGTTGAGTCGATAGATAAAAGAGCGCATTTAGCAACTTCATCTAAAGACATTTCATAATGCAAAGTTCGATCTAAAATCGGTTTTCCGTACTTAGTTTCGCCAATTTGTAAAAAAGGAGTTTCTTTCGTAGCTTGGATAAAGTTTCCTTGGGAATAAACTAAATACAGTTGCGGTTCTTCTCCTTTAATTTGACCACCAAGCAAAATACTGCACTGAAAATCAATGTTATCTTTTTCTAACCAAGGACGATCTTGTTCTTGAACCTGACGAATTTTTTGACCTACGTGACGCGCAATTTCATACATACTAGGAAGCGTGGTAATATTCACTTCTTCCTGACTTTTTATCTCTCGATTTAACAAAGTCATTACGTTTTGTGTTACCGAAAGACTTCCGGAGGTACAAAGGATAACTACTCGTTCTCCTGGCTGACAATATTCAAAGAGTTTTTTGTAGCTAGAAATATAGTCAACTCCCGCATTAGTTCGCGAGTCAGCAGCCATAACTAAACCCGATTTATTGACGATCCCCAGACAGTATGTCATTAGTTATTTAGGTTGGTATTTGGTAGTTTGTAGTTGGTAAATGCGGCTACTGACTAAAGCTGATGACCGCAAGACGCGCAAAAGCGATCGCTCTTTTGCACCGGACTCCCACATTGAGTACAAAAACGACGTTCTGACTTAATTTCTAGGGGCTTACCCATCTCCATTTTCATGTTACCCATACGCATTTCCATTGGGTTCATATTCATCTCCATATCGCCCATTTTCATGGGTTTCATGGGTTTCATGGGTGACATTGGTGACATTGGTTCTATTGGTTCCATTGGTGATGCGTCAGCGACTTTTTCTAATAGCATTACGTCCGCATTTGCTAAGGAAGGTTCTGTGTTGAGAGTAGTCATTCCTTGCTCTTGGAGCTTGACAAAATATTTATTTTGTGCAGTTTGAATTGCCAAAACAAAACCTGTAGAAGTACGAAACAGACTTGGAGGTGAAATCCAGCTACCCGTTTGCAAGTTAATACTTTGACTTTGCTGCTGTCCGACACTACTACTAGTTAGAGTAATCAGCGTGCGATCGCCGTGATTTTCGACAGTTAACTGCTGACCTACACCTAAGCTACCTTGATAAGCCATAATTGTCCCCACTTCAACCTGTCTATTTCTAGGGTAATGCTACTCAGTAATTTCTAGCAATTAAGAATTACAAAATATGCTTCTTATCACCAAGCTATCTACTTAATAGTATAGCGAGAGTCTACTCAGTGCGACGAATAAGTTTAATTTTGTTACTTTGAAGAAGTAAAGCAAACTCGCTCATAATTCTCTCAAAATAATTTCTATGAGTAACATTACTTATTATTATCAAATTCTCGGACTTCAACCTGGTGCGTCACCTGAAGAACTGAAACAAGCTTACCGCAAAAAAGCCAAAGAATGGCATCCAGATCGTTTTACCGATAATCCTCAGCTTCAACAAAAAGCTGAAGCTGAATTCAAGAAAATAAACGAAGCTTACGAATATTTAAAATCTTATCAGCCTAACTTTAACAGTTTTAGTCAAAATGATAGTAAAACTCAGTTTTCTACTCAACCAACTTCACCCGAAATTTGGTATCAACGAGGGGTAGAAAATGCTCAATCTGAAAACTTTCTTGATGCTATTGAAGATTTCACCCAAGCAATTAAACTCAAACCAAATTATATCGAAGCTTACTATTATCGAGCTTTTATTAACGAAAAATTAGGTTATAATTTAAGAGCAGAATCAGATTTTCGTAAAGCCGCAGAATTAAAACTTTCTAGTCAGGTAAAAGACCCAACAACAAAATCCGCAACTTACGAACAGCAAACTACTTCAAAAGCCAAATCTTCAACTCAACAAAAAGAAAAAACATCTAAGTCTGAAGTTTCTAATCCTGAAAAACAAAAAAAAGCCAAATATTCTAAATCAAAAGTTGCCGATTCTGGAAAACAAGCAAAAGGCAAATCTTCAACTCAACAAAATAAAAAAACTGCTCTTTGGCGAAATGAATACACCTTTCAGGGACATTCAGATCGAGTAACTGCGGTTGCGATTAGACCAAAAAGAAAAACCCTTATTTCTGCTAGTTATGATGGGACGATCCTCGTGCGATCGCTAAATACAGGACGCAAAATTCACACTTTAACCGGACATTCCCAGCGAATTTATTGTTTAGCTATTAGTCCCGATGGGAAATTAATTGCATCAGGAAGTGCTGACAAAACTATCAAAATTTGGCAAGCAAACACTGGAAAAATTGTGCAAACTTTAGGTGGTTGGTTTAGGGGTCATTCAGATACAGTTACATCAGCTTGTTTTAGCCCCGATGGAAAAATTTTACTTTCGGGAAGTGCCGATAAAACTATTAAAATTTGGGATTTAAGTACAGGAAAAGAAGTAGCTAATCTGACAGGTTATTCAGCCGAAATTTTATCTATTGCTTTTACTTTAGATGGCAAATATTTTCTCAGTGGTGGGTTAGAAAAATTCCTCCGAATTAGAAAGTTTCCTGATGGGAAAATTACTCGTTCAGTTAAAGGGAATTCAGGGATTTTAGCAGTAAAATTTTCACCTAATGGAGAATTTTTTGCTACAGGTGGTTTTGACAGAACAATTAGACTCTGGGATTTCGCTACTGGAGAAGAAATTTGTACTCTTAAAGGTCATGGAGATCGAGTTTCTTCCTTAGCTTTTAGTCCAGATGGAGAAACTCTTGTTAGTGGTAGTTGGGATAATAATATCAAGTTGTGGGAACTGAAAACAAAAGCAGAAATTGCGACGCTTAAAGGACATTCAAAAGAAGTTTTAGCGGTAGCTTTTGCTGAGGATGGAAAAACTATTGTTAGTGGAAGTGCTGACAAAACCGTGAAAACTTGGGTAGTTAATAAATGAATGAAACTATTACTTTTATCGAATTTTTAAAAGCAAGAAACAACCTCTCCCCCAACCCCTTTCCTACGAGGAGAGGGGAGAAAAATTGTTAAGTTTAAATGTAATTACTCCCCCTTCCCTTGTAGGGAAGGGGGTTGGGGGGTTAGGTTATGGTAAGGATGGAAAAACTATTGTTAAATGAATGAAACTATTATACCAATTTACTTTATCTACGCTACATTAAATTGTGTAGAGACGTTGCATTTTAGTCTCTACAGGGTGTGCGTCTGTAGCATTAGTTTATGTAAATGGTATTACTTTTATCGAGTTCTTAAACATCTCTCTCCTACGAGGAGAGGGGAGAAAAATTGTTAAGTTTAAATGTAATTACTCCCCCTTCCCTTGTAGAGAAAGGGGTTGGGGGTTAGGTTATGCTTTTTAAGGTTCGCAAATCTTCTAAAAATCATCAAAAGAAAAATCAAGTTCATCGGGAGGAAGTACCACGTGGTTGAGGATAGCTTTATGACTTTCCCGTTGAGTTTCCGGAGAAATAGCGATCGCTTCGACGCTAATTTCCATACTACCTAATGGTACTTTCATCTGAGCAATGGTTTCTAATTCGCTAAAACGATTGGTAATTAAGTCTACTAACGCATGAGGTCCGTCTAGTAAGGTTCGCGTTTGACGGTCTTTAATCCACAATTTGATGTAAACTGAACCAGGATAAGATGATAATTTCACCCGCACCCGCATCGGTTCCCCAGGTATTAATTCTGTTTCTGAAATACTTAGTTGGGGAGTGGGAACTTCTCCTTTCCACTGTGGCTGAGAAAAAATCGCTGATTTGGGTAGAATTTGGGTTACTTCTGCGGGATAAGGTAAACCAGAAGTATCAACTGCGGTAGTATTATTTCTTAAATCGATTTCGTCTTCTGTTTCGATGACAATTTCGTCGGTAGTTTCGTCGATTACTACTTCGTTAGGTGGTTCTTCGGAAGAAATTTCTGCTTCGATTTCTTCGGTAGCTAACTCTGGTGTTTCTTCAGTAAGATTAATGATTTCCTCTTCTATTTTCTGTTGGTCGGAATTGATTTCTTTTTCTTGTTCTTCGGTGTCGGGAATATCGCTAGTAAAATCTAGAGAAAAATCTTCTATTTCTGTTTCGACTGAGGAAGCTAATTCTTCTTCTGCTGGTTCGTTATCTTCCTCTGGTGACTCGCTGGGAAGTAATTCTCGTCCCTCGATATCTGTTGCTAATGAGTTAAGTCTGGAGAAGAAACGTTCTTGCATTTTCAAAGCTTTAAACTCATCTTCAACGTTTCTCGATTCATCGCTAAACCAAAGATCGGTATTATCTTCATTTGCTGATTTTTCTGAAGAAGTTTCGTTACTAATTTCTTCAGCAGGGAAATCAGTAAAATCTTCTGCAAAAATATTTTCGTTGAAAGATTCATCTCTGGAAATTTCGTCATTTTCAACAACAATTTCTGAAGATTTTGCCTCTGGTTGAGACGAAAAATCAAACAAATCTTCTTGATCTAGCTCATTTTTTAAGTTGTTGCTGTCAGTAACTTCTTGGTTTTTTGATGAAGTTTGAGAGACTGGTTCTGCTATCTCTGGTTGTTCGCTATCAGTTGAGTCAAATTCGCTTGTTGGTTCTGCGTGCGCGATCGCATCGCCGATAATCTCTTGCTTTTCCTCTATATCATCTTTTGTATCTTTTGTCAAGGCAATTTCCAGAGATTTTTCTGAACTATCCTCAACCGCAGTTGAATCTGCTATTTTATTATTACCATTTCCGTTAGTTTTGCCGATCGCTTGATGCACAGAATCTTGCAATTGTTCCAAGTTTAAAACTACTGAAGTTTCTGTATCGGGATCGGTATTAACTTTTAAAGCAAGAGGTTTACCAAAATTAGGTAATCGTAAAGATTTAAAAGTTTTCTCTTCCGCAATCGAGCGACCAATTTTCGGCGGTATAATTTGACCAGACGAGCGTTTTGTAGACTTAACTTGCTCGCTTTTTTTAGCTAATTGGATGAAATCTTCTCTCAACGCTACAGCTTTTTTCTGCTTTGGTAAAGAAGATTCGACAAGCTGCATTTGTTTTTCTGTTGCGCGATCGCTATTTTCTTGGTTAAATATCTTTAACAATTCTTGAACATCGGCAGTTACAGTAAAGATTTTACTTGCTAAAATCACCCCAGAGGAAGATTGCAGAATCACTTCCCCTAAAATCAAACGAGTTTGACATTCGGGAGGAATCTCTAAGCGATCGCTAAAACTAAATGGTAAACTTTTCTCGACTAAAGCCCGTTCTTTTTCGAGTAAAATTTCATTAGATTGGGGATCGCGTAGTTGGAAAATCAACTTACCAGTTAAAGTAAAACTAGATGCTGCTGCTGTTTCTTCAACAGTGTCAATACTTCCCGCGATCGCTAAATTACCTAACTGATTTCTGACAAAAATTTCTTCTGTTAAACTTAAGTGTAATTCAACATCAGTTTCAGCATCTTTTATCGTTTCAATATCCGTTATAGTCTCTAAACTATCATTAGGAGGCTCTTTTAACTCTGCTAATAATGGCTCTACTGTCTGCTGCAAAATTTCCTCTAAATCTTGCACCGACTTTTCTATTAAAGAATTTGCCGTTGTTGTCGGATTATTTTGCTTAGTTTCTTCCCAGAAAATATCTGAGTCAACTAGCTCATCATTCTCAGTTTCTTCTCCTAATTCGGATTCATCTTTGTCTGTTAAATCAATATCTGTCTGAGCCAAATTTTCCGCGATCGCATTTGACTCATCATCATTTGACTCAATTTCGCTCAGCCAGCTTAACTCATTTTCCGAGCTAATTNCCGAGCTAATTTCCGTATTGGTACTGTCTTCCGAGGTAAAGCTTTCTAAATCATTAGTTCTCATTTCCTCGAAATCGTTTAACCAGCTTAATTCTTTTGCTGAATCAGTTTCCGAGGTCAATATTTCCGGATCGTCACTATTAGTTTCTCCCCAGAAAAAGTCTGATTCATTCACGCTATTGACTAATTTTTTTTCCTCTATCGATGGTGAGGAAATACTTATTTCTCCTGGGGAATTTTCTTCTTTGTGTAGAGAGCGATTATTATAACTTGTTTCTACATTGGTAGATATTTCATCTAAGTCTAACTCAGCATTTTTTAGCGATTCTTCTGATGCAATTGAATCGGCGATCAAAATTTCTGCTGTTTTCGAGGTAGCACTTGCACTAGAAATTCCCTTTTCTTCTAGAGATGTTTCCGTTTCAATTTCAGTTAAAGAAGGTAAATTTTCGGCAACAAAAGTAACTGGTTGGGGTGGGAACAAAGAAAGCTCCTCTTCCGACTCAATTTCTGGAGCTTCTGATAGTTCTATCGGTGTATTTCTAAGAGAAGGAACTGTAGTTGAAGGACTTATTTGTCGGTTTTCTATTTCTTCAGTTTGACTTTCTCTTGCTATTGCTGGATGTGAAGGTAAACTTTTCCTATTAGTGCTAGGTAGGATATCTAATTTAACAATTTCTTGCCAAGTTTCGCCAAGCAAATCTGACATAATATCGCCACAACAGCGAAATTCCCAAACACCAGGTTTAAGATAAGTATAAGGAATAACTACCATTAAACCTTGGGAATTAGTGCGACGCGATCGCTTGGAGATCCTGCGTTTTGGTGGTACTGCTTCGGTGTCTAAATGAGTGACGCGAATTTCCACATCACAATTATTTCGGGAAGAATGACTGACAACCCGATATTTACCTTCTTCTATTTCTAAACTTGGTTTATAAATTTTTTGCCAAGTACGTTCACCTTGTTTTTGAAGCAGAAATTCCCAGTATTCCATTTTTTTTTCCCTAGCGATCGAAGGTTGGTGATGGAAGATTTGGTATTGAAGATTTTTGAGTTAAAATTTGGCTCATTTTGCCAATACCTTATTAATTTTCCTCAGTCACCAGTTCTTATTTACTCTGTTTCATGCTGTCTAAATTTTCACTAAAGCATCTATTTGCTGTCGAAGTTTGTCAGTGGAGTTGAGTAACTCAGATTGTGCGATCGCTAGTTGTTCTTTTGATGCCATCCATTTTAGTTTAACTGTCTGATTTTCAGCTTCAGCATCTCCTAACACCAAGCAAGCTACTGAACCGCTTTTATCCGCTCTTTTGAATTGTTTAGCAAAGCCACTCCCACTTAAGTCTAAATCTACCGTAAATCCAGCGCTTCTCATCTTTTCTGCCAAAATCAAAGCTTGGGGTTCGGCTTTTTCTCCTCTAGAAACGAGATAAAAGTCTATGGCTGGATTTGGTGCTGCTTGCATTTGTTGTAATAATAAAATCAAGCGTTCCATACCGATCGCCCAACCGACTGCGGGAGTATCGGGACCGCCTAATTCCGATACCAGTTTATCGTAGCGTCCGCCACCACAAACTGCTGTTTGCGCTCCTAAATCTTGGGATTGAATTTCAAAAGCGGTATGAGTGTAGTAATCTAAACCGCGCACGAGACGAGGATTAATTTGGTAAGTAATGTCTAAATCAGTCAATAACTGCTGCACTAACTCAAAGTGACGCTGGGAGTCAGTACCGAGATAATCGAGTATTCTCGGTGCATCAGCAGTAATTTCTTGAGTCCTTTTGTCTTTGCTATCCAAAATTCTCATCGGATTGCGGTTTAAGCGTTCTTGAGAATCTGGATCTAACTCAGCTTGGTAAGGTGTTAAATAGTCTACCAGTGCTTGTTTATAGTTTTCTCGATCTTCACTGTCACCAACCGAATTCAGACTGAGTTCTAAATTTTTTAGCCCCAAAGCTTGTAAAATATTAGTAGCGAGATTGATAACTTCCACATCTGCTCTGGGATCTCTCGCACCTAATACTTCAACTCCTAATTGATGAAATTGTCGCTGACGACCAGCTTGAGGACGTTCGTAGCGAAACATCGGTCCTGTGTACCAAAGACGTTGTACGCCACCTTGAGCGTAAAGACTTTGTTCAATATAAGAGCGTACCACACCCGCAGTACCTTCTGGGCGTAGAGTCAGCGATCGCTCTCCTCGATCTAAAAATGTATACATTTCTTTCCCGACTACATCGGTAGCTTCTCCAATACCTCGCTCGAATAAGTCGGTTTGCTCAAAAATTGGCGTGCGAATTTCTTGATATACCGCTTTTTGCAGGATTTGTCTGGCTACGGTTTCTATTTGTTGCCAGTAACCAACTTCCTCTGGCAGAATATCTCTCGTTCCTCGTATTGCTTGAATTGCGCCCATATCAGTAAACAGTTAGCAGTTATCAGTTAGCAGTTATCAGGTATCAGTTATCAGGTATCAGTTAGCAGTTAGCAGTTATCAGTTACCAGTCCCCAATCCCCAATCCCTAATCCCCAGTCCCCAATCCCCAATCCCTAATCCCCAGTCCCCAATCCCCAGTCCCCAGTCCCCAGTCCCCAGTCCCCAGTCCCCAGTCCCCAGTCCCCAGTCCCCAGTCCCCAATCCCCAATCCCCAATCCCTAATCCCCAGTCCCCAATCCCCAATCCCTAATCCCCAGTCCCCAATTCCCCTAATTGTTATTGTTATTTTGCAACAGAGGACGGACAATGAAAAAGCTCACAGTGAAAGCTGAGAAGACAATCACTCCGATCGCGATCGCTAGTAACCAACCGTTAACATCAGATGATGAACTTTCTGAGTTAGTGGGACGACGAGATTTATGAGGAATTTCGGCTACCAATTTTTCTGGAGGTGGTGCAGGAGGATTCATTTTTGGTGGGGGTGGGGGGGGAATTTCCCTAGGTTTGACGGCTTTTGGTGGTGGGGGAACTCGCGCTGGAGTTTCTACGGGATCGAGCGAGATCGCGGGGGAAAAACTGTTAGCATCCCAGGAAGTCAAAACTTTTTCTAAAGATTGAGCCGATTGGAGAACTTTGGCTACTTCTTGCCGTAACTGGGCATTTTGTTGGGCTAACTGCTGATTTTGAGTCTTGAGTGAATCTAGCTGTGCTTGTGTGGTTTGTAACTCGGTTGCTAGTTCCCGATAAACCGAAATTGGCACCGAGGGACGATACCTGCTTGCAGCATCAGTAGTAGGATTTTGGGAATAATTAGTTTGGGGATTAGAGGTCATGGCATCATCAACAATTTATATAAGGCAATATTTTGCAAAATTTGTCTAATCAATTCGCTGTTTAATTTACCGCGATTTTGGCTCGGGGATGCACCTCTAGGTTTGCTTTTCTGTAGCAATCTCCCCGTGGTTGCCCAGTAGCGCCCAAAAATGTCCTACAGGTCCGCTACCTTGACCAAGATCGAGTGCGTAATTTAGTGCTGCGGTCACGTAATCTTTAGCCAGGCGAACTGCTGTGAGTGCTTCTTTTCCTCGTGCTAGATTTGCCGCGATCGCGGCACTTAAGGTGCAACCTGTGCCGTGATTATTTTTGGTTTCTACCGTAGTTGTTCTTAATGTTGACCGCGTTTGCCCATCAAACCACACGTCTGTGCCGCGTAAACTTCCTTCCATTGCTCCCCCTTTTACTAACACTGCTTTTGCTCCCAATTGATGAATTCGCTCCGCCGCCGCTCTCATATCATCTAATGTATTAATTGTCAAGCCACTTAAAATTTGTGCTTCATAACGGTTAGGCGTGACAATTGAGGCAATCGGCAGCAAAACATCTCGCAAGCAAGCGACGGCATCGTCATCAATCAACTGCGCTCCACTGCGGGATACCATTACCGGATCGACAACCAAGTTAGGCAAACTAGATTTTTCCACCTGTTTTGCCACCGCTTGCATAATTTCCGCATTCAGCAACATTCCTGTTTTGACTGCTTGGATCTTAATATCCTTGACAACGGTTTCAATTTGTGCATTTACCACTGCGACAGAAATTGCTGCAACTTCAGTCACTTCTAAAGTATTTTGTGCCGTTACGCAAGTAAGACAACTGGTACCATGAACGCAGTGGAAAGCGAAAGTGCGTAAATCCGCTTGAATACCCGCACCTCCGCCGCTATCAGAACCAGCGATCGTCATAGCTGCGGGAATCTCAAACTGAATTTCACTTAACTTAGACAAATTTTCACCTAGCTGAATGTCCTAATTGTTTCCATTATCAAAGTTTTTTTGTCAATAACCTTTGTTTAGTTGTCACCTGTTAACGTCGGGGAAAACGACGTTGGCGGAGAAAATCAGGAATATCCAAACCACTACCACCGCTACCGCGATCGCTTTCCGGAGCAGAAGTAGGTCTGACTGGTGGAGGAGTTACCGGACGATTTTGCGGCGTTGTCGCTCGGCTTGCCGTTGGCGGGGCTTGAGTTTCGCCACTAAAGCCAGTAGCAATCACTGTAATTCTAATTTCGCCCTGCATTTTGTCATCAATCACCGCACCAAAAATAATATTTGCATTGGGATCGACAACTTCATAAATCGTTTCCGCCGCCGCATTCACCTCGTGGAGAGTCAAATCTCTGCCACCCGTAATATTAAATACCACACCTCTTGCTCCTTCAATCGAAGACTCCAACAGAGGCGAAGAAATTGCCAATTCTGCGGCTTCGCGAGCGCGAGACTTACCCGAACCAACACCGATACCCATCAAAGCCGATCCCGCATCAGCCATTACCGCTCTCACATCAGCAAAGTCAACATTCACCAATCCTGGAATAGTGATAATATCAGAAATACCTTGTACTCCTTGACGCAAAATATCATCAGCCACCAAAAACGCCTCTTGTACAGGCGTTTGTTCGTTAATGACCAACAACAACTTATTATTGGGAATTACAATCAAAGTATCGACCCGACTTTGTAAAGCCGCAATCCCTTCTTCTGCCTGAGTCGTGCGGCGACGACCTTCAAAAGTAAAAGGACGAGTCACCACTCCCACAGTCAGACAGCCAATTTCCTTAGCCACTTCAGCGACAATCGGTGCTGCACCAGTACCCGTACCGCCACCCATACCAGCCGTAATAAAGACCAAATCCGTATTTTCCAAAGCCGAGGCAATTTCATCGCGGGATTCCTCAGCCGCTTTTTGACCGATCGCCGGGTTGCCACCTGCACCCAAACCACGGGTTAATTTTTGTCCGAGTTGCAAGCGTTTCGGGGCGCTAGCTTGAGCCAAAGCTTGAGCATCAGTATTAATCGCCCAAAACTCAATTCCGCTCACCCCACTCTCAATCATGCGGTTAACGGCATTACAACCACCGCCACCCACACCGATAACTTTTATTTTGGCAAAGCTACTAGGCACGATGCTATCACCACGATTATCTTCTCTGGGTCTTGCCCTGGAATCATTACCTTGTCCAAAAGGTAAACCAGAATTATTAAAAGAGCGATCGCTATCTACAGTGACCGAAAAATCACCGTATTCGTTGTTATTGCTATAAGTATTGTTCAGCTTTAGTTTACTATTAACCGTCATTGTATTTGGTGATTGTTAATCGACAAATTAATTAATTGAGATTTGAGAACGTAGAAGTAACCTTTATTTAACTATTATCTGATGGCTCAGTGTCAAAAAGCGCGATCGTTTATTTTAGTTTTCATTCTCAGCCTACCTTCACACTTGTGCGCTTGCTTTTCTGACACTTGTTAAGCTTGAAGATCGCGTCCAGCAACTTCGGAACCTAAACAGACACAATATTATTACATCTCTAGAGACTAGCAACCGAGTAGGAAGTAGATTTTTGGTAGTAATTGTACCTGTAGCACCACTGTAATCCAAATCGATTTTGGTGAAAGCGATCGCTACGCTTGCTTGTTTCTCGACTAAATCCAAGTCGAGATCTGGTTCAATTGGTGCGATCGCCATTGGCTAGGAGCTAGCTATTCTTGAGGAGCTGTACTTGGGTTTTTGGGTTCTGATGGCTTGGTTTTTAACTGAATAGAAGGAGATTCAGGGTTAGTCAAGTCGAGATAATCAATTTGGCTGGGATGAACGCGATCGGACAAAGAACCCATTTTGCCGAGAACCTTAATTTGTTCGCCAAAGTTAGCTGAGTAGGAACCCAAATAAACTTTGCCTAGCTCGGTTTTCAGGACTAAATTAGCCGGATTTTGCCAATCGATCTCGAAAACTTGCACTGGAGAACGGCTAATTATTTGATAAATTTCCGACCAGTAGTGACGATATTGCTCTGCTTCGCCAATGACTTTGAGAGTTGGCAGTTTCGTGTCGGGATCGAAACCTGTATAGCTGGTAATTGGCATCCAGACACCTTGTTCGTCTAAAAATCCTACTTCTGCTTCGCTAGTTCCTGCTTCTTGAACTGACTTGGTTGAGGGAAAAGCGATCGCTACAGGTCGCCTTTCTTGCACTTGGATTGTTACGCTCGGAGGTAACAATTGACGGATAACTCTTGCTTTCGCAATCGGTGCAGTGGATTCTAGCTGTTGGGAGAGCAGTTGCGGCTGGAGTTTGAGCAGGGATTCTGGATAAGACAATGGTAACAGCAAACGAATCGTCGTTTTGTCCAGAAATTCGTTTCCTTCGATGTCTACTTGTTGGGGTTGTTCGATCGCCCAATAAGGTAACGCGAGCGACCAACATAATCCACCTGCCATACCGCTTACTACTAGCGATCGCCACATTGCTTGTAACGATCTGATCTGCCGACGGCGTTGTAATTTTTGCCGCCGTTGTTTTAATTCTGTGAGAGAAACTGATGCGATGCAATTCATCTACTACCTCTATCGCCGAAGGTCTATAATCTTTTTCTACGGGGACAGTCACCTATAACTAGGACAAACTTACCCTTTTTTTAAGGTTAGTTTCTCCTTTTATACCAGCACTTGCTGCGGTGCTGTTTTCATTTAATCACTTCCATACCAAAGTTATCCCTATTCTCCTCGTCAACTTAGTATCTCTGGCTACTTGGGTAAAGCCTTGGCAGTAAGAACTAAGATCCTCTTACTCTTGAACTTTCCTTGAATCTACGGATACGAGCTAACTTCTTTGCTCCCTTTACGGTGATCTCGGTCATTTAACTCTGACCAGAGAAAAATGTAGACTAAATGCTTAGAAGTTTGCACTCACAGTGCCACTGCTGTTGCTTAAATAGCGCTCATTTGCAATGAAACTGAATTTAGCAAGATTCTACAAAGCCTGTAATCCAAGTAAAACCTTAGTTCTGACCAATCCTGAAGACCGTCAGTATTATATTGATTTTTCTGGGGTACGAGGAGGAAAAATCGTTGAAGCATTAGGTCGAACGATCGCTCGTCTTTCCCCAGAAGAACCTACTTGTCAATTATTTACCGGACATATTGGCTGTGGCAAGTCTACTGAACTATTTCGACTCAAGGCGCAGCTTGAAGAAGAGCAATTTCATGTAGTTTACTTTGAATCTAGCCGCGATTTGGATATGGCGGATATCAACATTAGTGATATTCTTTTGGCGATCGCTCGTTCGGTGAGTGAAAGTCTTGAGGCAATGGATATTCGTCTTCAACCAGGTTATTTTGCCAATTTGTTCGGCGAAATTAAAGATTTTCTGCAATCGCCGATTGAATTGGGTGCAGAAGCCGAACTTTCGGTCGGAATTGCTCGTATTACTGCCAAAACCAAAGAAAGTCCCAAATTACGCGAACAACTCCGCCAATCTCTCGAACCTCGCACTGAAGGTATCCTCCGAGCAATTAATGAAGAAATTTTAGAACGCGGTATCCAAGAACTAAAATATCGGGGCAAAAAAGGCTTAGTTGTTATTGTCGATAATTTAGACCGAGTTGCTGCTCAAAAGGTAACTCATGCCCGATTATTACCAGAATATTTGTTTGTCGATCGCGGTCCTCAGTTACGCCGTTTAAAGTGTCATGTGGTTTATACTTTACCCCTTTCGTTAATGTTTTCTAATGAATATGAAGCACTGAAAAATCGTCTTGGCGCTGGCGTAGCACCCAAGGTTTTACCAATGGTTCCTCTGCAACAACGAGATGGTAAGGAAAATACTCAAGGTATGAGTTTGCTCCGACAATTGGTATTAGCAAGAGCTTTTCCTCAATTAGATGAGGAAACTAGATTAAATTTAATTCCCCAAGTTTTTGATACTCCAGAAACCCTCCAACGCTTATGTCGAATTAGCGGCGGTCACGTGCGAAATTTATTAGGTTTATTGTTTAATTGTTTGCAACAAGAAGATCCTCCTTTTTCGCAGCAATGTTTAGAAAATGTAATTAAAGGATATCGAGATGATTTACTGTTAGCTATCGATGACCATGAATGGAACTTAATCCAACAAGTAGTGGAAAGACAAACTATCAAAGGAGAAGAAGAATATCAAATTTTACTTGGGAGTATGTTTGTTTTTGAATATCGCGATCGCTGGGGACGTTGGTTTGATATTAATCCTATTTTAAGAGAAACCGATCGCTTTCAAGCTTTCTGAATCCACAGAGATTTTTTTCGTCACCTTCGCTTTGTTCTCTAGACTTCAATTAGAGAAATTTTAGCTCTAGAATCGTTAAATCCCAGCGATTCTAGAGCTAGATAACTAAAATTTAAGTAAAAATAAAATTATCCAATCTTAAGTTAATTAGGCAAATTTCCAGGTAAATATTCTCAATTACATTATCATTTTCACAAGTTTTTCACACCTTTTTTGCCCGAAAAAGAGTATTTTATATAAAAAAGTATACATAGCAATTAATTTAACAAATGCTGGATCGATAAATTCCGCCAAAACTATGATAAATAAACAAGAGCGAGTAAGTGCTTATAACTTACTTTCCTTATCAACACTTCTGAGAGCAATTAGACTGAGCGAGGGTCAATTTACACTAATTTTAGTACGCTGCAATTACCAAAGTTTAAAACAGCAAATTTGTCAGCGACTTGACGAAGTTACCTCATTAACCAAACGCCAAGTTTTCTTAGCTAACTCAACTACTACCTTATTTACCACTTTACAATTAGAAATTGAGCAGGGCGATCGCACTCCTTTATTTGTCTTTGATTTAGATCGTGTCACAGCCCTCGAACAAGTATTAATGGCTAGCAATCAAGTGCGCGATGAGTTTCGCAAAAACTTCCATTTTCCTTTAGTTCTGTGGGTTAATGATGAGGTACTGCAAAAATTAACTCGCTTTGCTCCTGATTTTAAAAGTTGGGCTGCTGCTTCAATTAAATTTGAATTAAGTATTGACAACTTAGAAGAATTATGTATTGAAACCGAAAAAAACTTATTGAAGAAACTGCTAACAGCAGGTTGCCAAGAATTTTTACCCAATCAAGCAATTGACTTAGCTCCCGGTTGTCGTCAGAGGCAAGAATTAGAATTTGCCAGAGCAGATTTGCCAGGCAAGCAAAGAGAATTATTCTCACAGATAGAAGCATTATGGCAATTTATACTTGGGCGAGATGCCTTTGCCGAAAACAAATTAGACGAAGCCTTAAACAGATACGAACAAAGTCTAGCAATTTGGGAGGATACCGTAAAGACGGCAGAGCGATCGCTACCGAACGTAAAATCTACTCATGATCAATTTGGCTTTTTACATTATCACATCGCATTATGCTACACTCGCCAAATCAAAGCCAGAGGCGAAAAAACCACCTGTTTTGACCGAGCCAAAAGCAATTTGCAAGCCAGTATCGAATTTTTTCAGACCAACTCCCGTTTAGAATTAGTCGCCCAGTTAACCATACAACTAGGGCTTGTCCTTTTCAAGCAAGCTCAGTGGCAAGACTTATGCGAACTTGCTCTCAGCGCCCTCAAACAACCAGCAATTGTTTGTTGTAACGAACACACCGCCAGAATTTACGGCTTTCTCGCCCAAGTAGCCCTAGCCCAACTGAAGCCAAAAGCAGCATTGTCTTACGCGCAAATGGCTTTAAACATTCAAAAATTATCTCGATTACCCAAAACTCATCAAAATCAGGGATTATATTTACTACTTCTAGCCCAAGCCCAATATCAACTAGCAGGCGAAAGTTTACGATTAGCCAA
The DNA here is from genome assembly GCF_020144665.1 of Oscillatoria salina IIICB1. Taxonomy (NCBI): domain Bacteria; kingdom Bacillati; phylum Cyanobacteriota; class Cyanophyceae; order Oscillatoriales; family Oscillatoriaceae; genus Oscillatoria; species Oscillatoria salina. Next base: position 37,474 of record NZ_JAAHBQ010000003.1, read on the forward strand.
ACGAAACGAATTAATTACGACCAGTATCGAGAACCTCAAACGAGCCAAAGAGCTAGAAAAACTATCAACAGACCCCTTTCGAGAACTTTATTTAGAAATTTTAGAGCAACTAATCTCGCTTTACCTAGAACAAAAAGAATATCTACTTGCCTTTGAACTAAAACAAGAGAAAATCAAGATCGAGCAAAAATTTGGTTTACGTGCTTTTCTCGGTGCTAGTCCATTAGGAACCACTGACAATTGGGAAAATCCCGCCTTTGCTCGCGCGATCGCCGCCTCTGGAAGAAAAAAAGATGTCACTAGATTGATCGAGCGTCTCAGCCGCAGCGAACATAAACTGACGGTACTTCACGGTGCTTCTGGTGTCGGAAAAAGCTCTTTACTTGGTGCAGGGTTAATTCCTGCCCTGAGCGGAGAAATTATCGCCGCCCGCGAAGTCTTACCAATTTTGCACAAGTTAGGCAATTCCTGGGAACAAGAATTAGATCGGACTTTAAATACAGCACGAGCAAAATGGCAAACCCAAGCAAAAGAAACTATCCTCAGCAAAGATTCTTCACCATCGACAATGCTCGAAAAATTGCGCTCGATGAGTCAAAGCAACCTTTTAACAGTGCTAATTTTCGATCAATTTGAAGAATTTTTCTTCACCTGTACCGAAGAAACAGAGCGCTGCAAATTTTATCAATTTTTGCGCGATTGTCTCAACCTTCCCTTTGTCAAAGTAATTCTCTCTTTACGAGAAGACTATTTGCACTATCTGTTGCAATTAGAACGCTTTGGCAAATTCGAGACAATCGACAATAACATCTTGTCACGAAATATTCGCTATCACCTGGGAGACTTAACCTCCGAGCAAGCCAAAACTGCAATCGCAACCTTAGCCAACCAATCTCAATTTCCGCTCAACCAAGAACTAATCGAAGTTTTCGTCCAAGATTTAGCCAGAGAAAGAGGAACAGTGCGCCCGATCGAGCTACAAGTAATGGGAGCGCAACTACAAGCCGAAAAAATTACCACCCTCGAAGCATATCAACAACTAGGTAGCGACCCAAAAACCGAACTAATGACGCGATCGCTACTCGCTGTCATCGCTGATTGTGGTCAAGAACAAGAAGATGCTGCTTGGCAAATTTTATTTTCCTTAACTGACGAACAGGGAACTCGACCTTTAAAAACGAAAAGCGAATTACTCGCTCATCTACAAACTGCTCTCACTGGTAAAAAAGAAAACCAGAGCGAACAAATAGACTTAATTTTAACAATTCTCATCGGTTCTGGGCTTTTATTTAAAGTTTGTGAAGAACCCGAAAACCGCTATCAACTTGTTCACGATTATCTCGTCCAACCGATTCGGGAACAATACGATCGCCGCCTCAAAGCCAACTTAGAAGCTAAATTACATCGAGCCAAACTAGAATTACTCCGCGTGCGCAAACAGCGATTACAAGCTGTTTTTATGGGTAGTACAATGGCTTTACTGGCGATTATTGCCGGGAATTTAGCCTGGCGAGCCGAAGTACAAAAAAGATTAGCCAGAGAACTTTCTCTGAACGCTGAGTTAAATCGCCTTGCTGCTTCTGCGGAAACTTTATTTGTCTCTCATCAAGAATTTGATGCTTTACTAGAAAGCTTGAGAGCAGCAAAAAGAATGCAAGCAGAAACTGAAAAACCTCAGCAAAAACTAGGATTACAGAAATTTTGGCTAAAAAATCGTTCCCGGCAAGCAATTAAAACTGATACTAAATTAAAAGTCATTACCACCCTAGAAAAAAGTCTTTATGGAGTGCAAGAACGCAATCGCCTCGAAGGACATGGAGATCTAGTTTTAGATCTGGCTTACTCCCCAGATGGTAAGTATCTGGCTACAGCTAGTCGGGATCGACTAATCAAATTATGGCATCCCAATGGTAGTTTACTTGCTAGTTTTAGCGGACATGAAAATACTGTCACCGGCGTAACTTTTTCTCCCGACGGAAAAATATTAGCATCGAGTAGTTGGGACGGAACTGTCAGACTTTGGCGGTTAAATGGCGAGGAAATTTTCCGAATTCCTGCTCATTCTGGTTATGTTTTGAGTCTTTGCTTTAGTCCCGACGGCAAGAGTTTAGTAACTGCTGGATCTCAGGGAACAATTAAAGTCTGGAATTTACAAGGAAAGTTAACCAAAAGCATTTCCGGGCATTCCGGTAATATTAATAAAGTCAAAATTAGCCCTGATGGTAAACTGATTGCCACGGCTGGGGAAGATCGAACAGTCAGAATTTGGCAGCTTAGTTCCGGAAAATTATTAAGCATTCTTCGCGGACATCAAGGTCAAGTTAAGGATCTTGCTTTTAGTCCTCAAGGAGATTTTCTCGCTACTGCTAGCGATGACAAAACTGTTAAACTTTGGCGAGGTAGTTCATCTGTAGGATTCTATCGAATAGAGAAAACTTTACAGGGACATCAAGACTTTGTTTTAGCTGTTTGTTTCAGCCCCGACGGACGCTTGTTAGTTTCTGGAAGCGATGACGATACACTAAAATTCTGGAATTTAGAAGGAAAACTAATTAAAACTCTTGAGGGACATCGCGACGGGATAACCGGAATTAGTTTTTCTCCTCAAGAGCAAATTATTGCTACCAGTAGTAATGATAAAACTGTCAAACTATGGAGTCGTTTTCCCCGTCGTCGGCAAATTTTTCGGGGACATCGCGATCGCATCCGCGATGTAGCTTTTTCTCCCGACGGGAAAATTATCGCTTCCGCATCTGGCGATCGCACTGTGAAAATTTGGCGCAGAAACGGTAGTTTAATCGAAACTCTCGACGGACATCAGGGACAAGTTTACAGCGTTAGTTTTTCCCCAGATGGTGAGAGAATAGCTACCGCTAGCGAAGACAAAACTGTGAAAATTTGGCGCAGAAATGGTAGTTTGGTGACGACTTTAACCGGACATCAAGATCGGGTACTGGATGTAAGTTGGAGTCGGGATGCTCAACTTTTAGCAACCGCGAGTCGCGATCGAAGTGTAAAAATTTGGAGTCGTAACGGCTTGTTGAGAGAAACTTTGCTTAGTCATCAAGCTCGTGTCAATAGTGTTACTTTTAGCTTAGACAATCAAATTTTAGCAACCGCCAGCGACGACAAAACAGTCAAATTGTGGCGACGATCTCGCACTGGCTATTTTGCTACTACCTCTCCCAAAACTCTTCTCGGTCATGATAGTTGGGTACTCGATGTAAGTTTTGCTTTCGTACCTGGGGCAAATTCAGCAAAATCACCAGTAACTCAACTGTTGGCTTCTGCTGGCTATAACAATACTGTTAAATTATGGAATTTACAAGGACAAGAACTGAGAACTCTTCAAGGTCATACTGATAGCGTAGCGCAAATGAGTTTTAATCCTACCGGGGAAGTGTTAGCCACCACAACTTGGGACAACCGAGTACAACTGTGGCGACTTGATGATACTTTGTTACAAACTCTTGAAGGACACTCAGCACGAGTTACTACCGTCAGTTGGAGTCAAGATGGTAAAGCTTTAGTCACTGGTAGTAACGATAAAACCGCGATCCTCTGGAATCTCGATCTTAGCCAACTGATGAAGATTAGCTGCAATTGGTTAGCAGACTATTTACAAAATAACCCCAAGGTTAGAGATAGCGATCGCCTGCTCTGTGATTAAATTTAGTTAAGGACATTAGATATTGTTAATTTGTTGTTTTTCCGGACTGTGGGTAGCTAAACTTGTAAAAGCACTTAACAGACGCAACCTTTTCTCTTTGGGCAGTCTGGAGTAAGGGTTTTGAATTTAGGCGATCGTCACCATTCACTCACTTAAAAGTTAAATCCTTGAGCGGCGATCGCTGGTAACAGTTGGTGAAGGGTTGAATATTTGCTCAAAAGTAGTTTCACGGTTACAAGTGCGCTTTACTGCCACCAAAATCAAAGAAAAATCTACCCTAGTTATTTTTCTCTCACCAGAATTCAAAACTGTAAACTAAAATCTAAGATAGGTTAACTTTCTCAAGATAGAGTTGACTGTGTTACAGTGAGCGTAATTGTGAGTGCAGCAGTTTCCCACCGTCTCTAGATAGGCTTATGGTAATAACACAACGCGGGCTAGCTCTCGGTGCAACAGCAGTCGTAATAACAACAATGGCTGTGACGGGTGCTGGAATACATCTTTCTCAAAGTCAGGCTTCTTTGTTTAGCGACGGACCAAAAGAGTTAGTAGACGAAGTATGGCAAATTATTAACCGTCAATATGTTGATGCTACCTTTAATCAGGTGGATTGGCGGGCAACTCGTAACGAATATCTCGACCGAGACTACACTAGCAAAGAGCAAGCCTATGAAGCAATTAGGGAAATGCTCGAGCAACTAGACGATCCCTATACGCGCTTTATGGACCCAAAAGAGTTCCAAAATATGCAAATTGATACTGCTGGTGAGTTGACAGGAGTTGGTATTCAAATTGCTAAGGATGAAGAAAGCGATCGCCTAATCGTAATTTCCCCGATTGAGGATACTCCTGCTTTTGAAGCGGGAATTTTGGCTAAGGACATTATTACGAAAATAAACGGTCAAAGTACCGAGGGTATGGATGTTAATGATGCTGTTAATCTGATTCGAGGTAAGGTCGGTACTCAAGTAATTCTGACGATTAAACGCGGTGAAGAAGAAATAGATTATCCGATTACTCGCGCGAGAATTCAAATTCATCCAGTTCGCGCTCGTGTCGAAAATACGCCAATTGGTAAAGTTGGTTATATTCGCTTGACTCAGTTTAATGCCCAAGCTGCTAAGGAAATGCGCGAGACGATTAAAAACCAAGAAGATGAGAGCGTACAAGGTTATATTCTCGATTTGCGCTCGAATCCTGGTGGTTTGTTGTACTCTAGTATTGAAATTGCGCGGATGTGGCTCGATGAGGGTACGATTGTCTCGACTGTAAACCGCCAAGGAGAGGTCGATCGCCAAAGAGCAAATAGTCGTGCTTTGACGGATAAACCTTTGGTGTTGCTAGTGGATGGCGGCTCCGCAAGTGCTAGCGAAATTCTCTCGGGAGCGCTCCAAGATAACGATCGCGCGGTTTTGGTCGGTACGAAAACTTTTGGTAAGGGTTTGGTTCAATCAGTACGCGGTTTGGGTGATGGTTCAGGTTTAGCGGTGACGATCGCTAAGTATCTTACTCCTGATGGTCGCGATATTAATAAACTGGGAATTACACCAGATATCATTTTGGAAATGACTGACGAACAGCGTAAGGATTTACAACTCGATCGCGCGAAAATTGGTACTGCTGAAGATCCACAGTTTGCAAGAGGTTTGGAAATTCTCGCTCAAGAAATAAGCGCGGTGAAAAATATCTCCGTAGACGCAACGGCTCAATAAGGGTTGAGCAAAAATATGGCGCGGGAAAACCTCGTCTCGAAAGCAGCGAGGATACTCACTCTGAGATTGTCTCTGGCTGAAACGGGGTAGCGATCGCTCTACCGAAAGGAAGATGAACTGTCAATGGGGTTGGCATTTACCTGCCCGTATTAATCCCACCCGACGCGCGATCGCCTCTCCAGGGGAAGCAAAAGGTCCCCAGCGCTTTTCCTCGTCGGGTGCTTGTTTTTCGTCGTCGATAGTATCGCTAGCCACTATTTCGCAGCTACCATTTTTACTCTTGACAATGTACCAAGTTTGTGTATCGCTCATTAAATCAAATAGTTATCGATGTTTATCTCAGCGTACTACTCCTCAGATGAATCTTTCGCTTTAGCTTCACTTCTCACCTGAGAAAAAATCCGACAATTTTTTAAAGTTTCTGTATCCATGTTGCTTGCGGCTTCCATCGTAATCAAATTGTAGTTAACATTATCCGTATAAATGGTGAGAGTAACTCTCAAAGTTTCCAGAAATACTATCAACCACTGACATTCTGACTCTGGTTCCTGTTCGTAATACTTAATTAAAGACGCAATACAAGTTTCTAAATGGCTATAACTTTGCTTACAAATCATTAAAATTTTAAGCAAAACAATGACCAAAGTCAAATATTTCCCTTGAGTTGCTAACAAAGTAAACAACTCCGTTGGTTCTCCTTTTTTTTGCGTCGTCAAAAATTCTATCAAGCGATTGCTAGTTCTTAAAAGTAAGTTAGTATCCCAGATTTCATCATTATAACTTTCATAAAGTGACTCTAAAAACGAAGCCATATTTTTATTTAAAATTTCTCCTAATTCACGATTATCTAAAGAATGAATTAAATATTTTAACAAACTTAGCTTAAAGTCTTCATAGTAAAGTCCTTCTGTTTGTTTAAGAAAAATATTCGCTATATTTTCATAACTAAACTTTCCCCTTTTCACAATAATCTTTTGAATTAAACGCAAAACATCTTCGCCGAGATGAGTGGGATTTTTGTACTGTTTAGTATTAGCAGAAAGTGCCGAATTAAACCTCGCTGTATACATTGCTAAATCAAATTTAAACTGTTCTTTTAGTTGTCGAGAAACTGCTTTAGCTGCCTCTCGTTGTTCTTTAGGTTTATTATAATCAACTGCCTGAGAAGCCAATAAATAAGAAGCATAACGATTACTCCAGCCCTGTACCCTATGATGCTTGTAACCAGAAACAAAGAGCTTTAATTCTTCATAATCCTCACTATCAAGAAAATTCAGCAACCATTGTCTAAGCAGTCTTTTAGTAATCGATTGAGTATGAATTCGTTCAGAAACTTCTGATAAAATATCGATCAATTCTTGAATATATTTAAATTGTCTTCTTGCGCTCCAATTGTTAACTAAAATATAACAACTTCTTTTGAGAGTAGCGCGGAAAATTTTCTCTCGATCGAGTCCAATAATTTCGTATAATGCTGCTTGAATTGCCGGGTGATTTTCGTAATTTAAAGTAATAAAAATTTGCTCAAAAGCTTGGAGGACAACTTCAGGAAAATGCTTTTGAACAGTTTTTAAGAAAAAATCACAAATTTGTTCTTGAGCTTCAGAAGCAGGTACTTGTCGATTTTCTTCATCGAATTGAGGTTCAGTGTTATATTGACCAAGGGTAATATCTTGGTACTTTTTCTTATTCATGCGGAACTGCTCCTGATTTTCCATCGGGCGGATAATACTTTGATATCCCATCGGCTTATTTAATAATTAAGTGCGTAAGTATTATTCAAAATTTAGCTACAAAAGTCAGTGATAATAACCAGTTAATAAAGATGACAAATCTCTCACATATATACTGCAAGCAGTTACAGGAAACTTGTGATTTCTCTCACATTGCGGCTACAAACTTATTGTAAGAACAAGTGAAAGCGACTATCTTCCCTCGCTGGTGAAAAATTTTTTCTCACATTAGAGGTAAATAGTTATTCTTTATTCCATGCTAGCTTTTCTGGCTGACTTTAAGGAGTAAGTTACCGTCATTTGGAAAAGCGAACTATCTTCTTAGTCAAGAGACAAGTATTGACGATTACAGCTAGTTAAGGGAAAAAGACCCTGACTAAAGCGATAATCAATAGTTAACTAGCTCGAAGAAGTACGTTTGCTGGGGTTTAGCATCACGTTTGGGTAACTTTCAAAGCTAGAGAAGGGAAAACCAAAGGTTGTATCGGAGCAATGAGAAGTAATGAGCAATTAAGACTATAGTAGTCGATCTTAAAAAATTATAAAAGAAATTAGCGATCGCCTTTGCTTCAAGGTGCGATCGCTGTTTTAATTCAGACGAACCCCATCGAGATCGTCCTACTTAAATCTAGAAATATTTTACAAGTCATTCTCGGTAGCATCAGTATTAGCATCGAACTCGGAGGAGTCAGTAGCATCGACGTTAGCATCTAACCCCGATTCATCAGTAGCATCGACGTTAGCATCTAACCCCGATTCATCGTTAGCATCGATACCGTTAGGATCGCTTCTAGTTCCTGGATTTATACTACCAGTTGGGTTGACAGTTCTGGTTGGTTCGCTATTAGTATCTGTGTCAATTCCTTCCTCAACTAAACTTCCTTCTTCAAGTTCTTCAGTAGTTCCCTCGATTGCTTCTTCAGCCGGAGAAGAATTTATTTCTTGGGCTAAAGTTTGAACTCCAAAGCCCCAAAGAAGTAAACTCGCGATCGCGAAATTTAATAAGGGAAATATTTTCTGGTTTGTTTGGCGATTAGTAGACATTTTTTATCTTCCTATTCAGAAATTTTTTTCAACAATTACATTTCTATTAATAGAACGACTTTTTCTTAGTTCCCTCTTTCTCTTGAAATATTTGTTGTTAGCTATGAGTAGCAGAAATTGGTCAATTAATTTAACCTTTAGCCAGATGTAGATTGCTAAAGGTTAAATGAGATACATAATCAAACTATGCCGATAGTAAGAAAAATTTATTTCTGTAACTGAGCCAAAGTTGCCTCCATAACGGCGGTAGTTTGTCCGGAAACTGAGAATAACAAGGCTTCCCGATAAACTCTTCCGGCGGTACTATCTTGCAAATTAGCCGCTCCAGAAGTAGCTACTACCGCAGCATGAGAACATCTCAACGCTAAATTAATTACCCAAGCACGTAGTTGTAACTTTTCCTGAAAAGAGAGACTCTCTAACGTCAAAGCCTCAAACATCTGACGACGACATTCATTTAATTCAAGTTCGAGAGATTGAGACGTTTGCTGCAAGAAATTGAGCTTTTTTCTCTCAAAAACGCTTGTGAGGACATCCAATCCCGCTTCGGTGCAACCAAGGGCAAAAAAACCATGATTGAGGACATTTTTTTGGTCATTAGCATGAATTGAATTTGCGGGCTTTACCGAAACTAGGCGATCGCTAGGTAAAAACCAGTTATTCAGTGTAGCATTAACTGTATTCGTTGCTACCATTGCGCTCAATTCCATTGGTTCGGAAAACTTAATCTTACCTTGAGAATCACAAATCACGTTGTGAAAAGGAATAATGCCATAAACTTCGCGGCGATCGCTCAAAGTTGCACCGATGATAAAATCATTAAATAAGCCAAAACCAGTTATCCAAGGTACTTCGCCGTTAATTATATATCCACCCTCAACTTCCATCGCCTTGACTGAGGCTTCCCCTTGTCGTCGTAACTGGGAAAAACCTACTCCCAGTAAAACTTCACCTGTTCCCATTCGAGGTAAATACTCTCGCTGAAGCGACTCATTACCACTAGCTGTCAGGAAAGAAGCTGCACTTTGATGCTGAGCTTGGAGAAACGCCAAGGCTCCCGAATAGCGTGCTACCATTGTCTGGAAGCGATAAAAATCACTTTTGCTGAAATTTCCTCCCTTCCAGGTTTGAGGAGCCCGTAAAGCTAAAAGAGAACGAGATCCTAACCCCTGCAACGCTTCTGCTAGTGCATCTGGTTCCCGATCTATTTTTGCCGCTTGGGGTGCTACTGATTCGCGCAGATAAGTTTCGGCGATTTTTAGAAGTTGTTGCTGTGGTTGAGTAGTATTTTCTTGTAATTGCATCCGCTAACTAAAGATCGTCTCGATATTCCGATCGGTTCCTTTTGTAACTAATTGTAACGAAGACGACTCGCTAAACTGTGGGTGAAGCTAACGAATAAGCAAACAGGATTAGTCCTAAACCAATAATCGCGCTACCGAGAAGAGGAATTCCTTGAATAAGTAAGTAACTGTAAGAATTGCCGTTCATTATAATACCAATCCAACTTCTTAATTATTATGATTCAATTCTGACTTAATTGTTTCCTGACAACCTCTTCCTTTTGTCTCATTTTTCAACATTTGTGACTCTGTCTCACGAGTTAAATATCTGGTCAAGATTGTTCAGAAAAATTACTAAAATCATTGGCTGCTTAGGGCGAGAAAAATCAAGGTCATTTTCGCGATCGCCACCAAGCATTAATTCAGATCTTCTTTGCTATTCTTCAATTTTAGGCTATGTAGCCCCAAATAAGTTGCCCTAATCTAAATAATTCAAAAGCAACAAAAATACTCAGAATTACCGTCACTAACCTATTTAAAATTGGGTTAGTCCAACCAAAAAAAGAGGCAACAAAGTTAAAGATTACGATGCTAGCGGCAACTAAAATCACAAATTTTAAAACACTCATAATTTTTCTTGCACAATGTAAAGAATGGTAAAAAAAAGAAAAAAATGGTAAAGTCGGACTAAGAGCTGAGTTTGTACTTTTTCCTCAAGAGGGAATCGAGTGGCGCGATCGCGGTTGTGGAAGTTAATTAGGGCTAAAGATGTCTGGGACAGCTAGAAACACCTAATAATTTGCTTTACTTTCGTAAGTTTAACCTAAGCAGCGATCGCTATTGTTAGCAATTAAACGCCAAAAGTAAACTCATTGTGAGATAATCACCGAAAAAGCTCCGAGAAGCCTTGCCCTTCAAGGGCGGGGAGGGGTTGTCTTGTACGATAACTTCAGGGCTACTAAAAGCCTCGACCCTAATCGGCGAGGTTGTTTACCCCAGTAAAATAGACAGCGAAGATTCAGCGTGATAGCAATTTATCCTGGCAGCTTCGATCCGATTACTCTAGGACACCTCGACATCATCGAGCGAGGCTGTAAACTGTTCGAGCGGGTAATTGTGACAGTTTCGTGCAACCCAAACAAGCAGCCGATGTTTAGCATCAACCAGAGACTAGAGCAAATTCGTAGTTGTACTGAGCATTTATCGAATGTAAAGGTTGACAGCTTTACAGGTTTAACCGTGCAGTACGCTAGAATACATGGTGCGGGAGTTTTGCTCCGGGGTTTGCGAGTCCTTTCTGATTTTGAGAAAGAACTGCAAATGGCTCACACTAATCAAACTTTAATGTCGGAGATTGAAACAGTTTTTCTCGCCACTTCTAACGAATATAGTTTTTTAAGTAGTAGCGTAGTGAAAGAGATTGCCAGTTTTGGCGGCACAGTAGATCACCTTGTTCCTGAGAACGTTGCTCTTGATATTTACCAATGTTACGCAAAGACACATCCCGGAGCGACCCCGAAAGATCCAAACCCATCCAACCAGAACCACCGTCACAAAGCGGAGGGACAGGTTTCGACATCCAGCGAGAACTCGACAGAATCGAAGAAATAATTCTTTATAGCACCCGTATTTACTTGACTGGGCGCACATTGGTCGATGAAGAAAAATTACTCGATCAGCTAGATTATGTGCGGCTGAATTTACCAGGGGCTTTTAAAGAAGCTTTAGACATCATCGCCCAAAAAGAGGAAATTCTCCTACAAGCGGAAGAATACGCTCAAGAAATAGTTGATGCTGCCGAACAACGGGCTTTGGAAATTTTAGACGAAACGCGAATTATTCAGCAAGCAGAATTAGAAGCCAGTCGCATTCGCGAGGTTGTCCGACAAGAATGTGAGGAAATGCAACGCAAAAATTTCTCGGAAATAGAGCAAATGCGTTTGCAAGCGCGTCAGGAACTCGAACAACTGCGTCAATTGACTTTGGCTGAATGCGAGGATATTCAAGATGGTGCTGACGAATATGCGGATGCAGTGCTTCAAAACATTGAAAAGCAGCTATCAGATTTGTTGAGGGTGATTCGTAACGGACGACAGCAATTAAATAATGATACCCAAACTAGGGGGGGACAAGGGGGACAAGGGGGACAAGGAGGATAAGGGAAGAGGGGGAGGATAAACGGCTAAGTGTTAACTGTTTACTATACTTGTAGCTATATAGAACAGGATTAAAATTTATGAGTTACGATTACGATTTATTTGTGATTGGTGGCGGTTCGGGTGGAATTGCGACTGCAAGAAGGGCTACAGACTATGGTGCGAAGGTGGGATTGGCAGAATTCGATCGTTTGGGGGGAACTTGTGTGAATCGCGGTTGTATCCCGAAGAAGTTGATGGTTTATGCTTCTCATTTTCCGGAAGCTTTTCAGGATGCTGAGGGTTTTGGCTGGAGTCCGGTAGAAAGTAGCCTCGACTGGCAGAAAATGATTACTGGGGTGAATCAGGAAGTAGAACGTCTTAATGGTGTCTACGACAGAATGTTAGATAAGGCGAATGTGGATTTTATTGGCGGTTATGCAAAGTTTCTCGATCCCCATACACTAGAAATTGGCGATCGCAAAATTACCGCAGATAAGATTTTAATTGCTGTGGGAGGACATCCGGTTAAACCAGATATTCCCGGAATTGAAGAGGCGATCGTTTCTGATGCGATGTTCCATTTGGAAACTCAGCCGAAGCGAATTGCGATTATTGGTGGTGGTTATATTGGGGTGGAATTTGCTTGTATTATGCACGGTTTGGGTTCGCAAGTAACTTTAATTATCCGTCGAGATTGGATTTTAGCTGGATTTGATGACGATATTCGCTTGCAGATTCAAGAGGCGATGCAACAGCATGGGATTCGGGTGTTAACGGGAACTGAACCTAGTAAAATTGATAAGACGGCTGAAGGTTTGCAGTTGACAACGAAAGGTAAGCATGAGGAGACTTTGGTTGTCGATACGGTTTTAGCGGCGACGGGACGCAAGCCGAATTTGCAAAATATGGGTTTGGAAAATGCGGGAGTAGAAATAGATAAAGAGGCGATCGCGGTAGATAAGTACAGCCGCACCAGTCAAGAACATATTTATGCGGTGGGTGATTGTACTAACCGCATCAATTTGACTCCGGTAGCGATTCGCGAAGGTCGCGCTTTCGCCGATACTGTTTTTGGCGGTCAAGATTGTACGATGGTTTATGAGAATATTCCCACGGCAGTGTTTTCTACTCCAGAAGGGGCGACAGTAGGTTTAACCGAAGCGGAAGCGCGATCGCAGTATGGCGATGCAGTAGAAGTTTATCGCGCTCGGTTTAAGTCTACTTACTTCAGTCTCGCGGGACGTGATGAGAAAACGATGATGAAATTAATCGTTGACGGCAATAGCGAGATTGTGGTAGGAGCGCACATGGTTGGCGCACACGCGGCGGAAATTATTCAAGGTGTAGCGATCGCTGTGAAAATGAAAGCGAAAAAAGCTGATTTTGATGCTACTGTTGGTATTCATCCTACTGTAGCTGAAGAGTTTGTGACGCTACGCAATCCAGTTATTTCAGAACAGGTTAAACGTCAATAAAATCAATTGTGAGCGCGACATACATCTATTTACACGGTTTTGGCTCTTCTCCTTTATCGAATAAAGCGACTTATTTACACTCTCGCTTTGCTAGTTTAGGAATTAATCTGAAAATCCCCAATCTCAATGCTGGGGATTTTTCTCATCTCACGTTAACCCGACAATTACGCCAAGTTGAGGCACTTTTTGCCGAAACAGATGCTCCTGTTACAATTATCGGCTCTAGTTTTGGCGGTTTGACTGCGGCTTGGTTAGCCCAGCAACACCCCCAAGTTGAGCGAATTGTCTTACTTGCACCTGCTTTTGGCTTTATCGAAAATTGGCTGCCAACTTTAGGCGAAGCAGAGAGCGAAAATTGGCAAGAATCTGGATATCGTTTAGTTTATCACTATGGCAAAGGGCGACACTTACCCATTCATTACCAAATTATCACTGATGTAGCTGGATATAAAGATGTTGAGTTGCAGCGATCGCTACCTACTCTCATTCTCCACGGAATTCATGACGACACGATCCCCATTCAAGCTAGCCGCAATTACGCCCAAAACCGTCCTTGGGTAAAATTAAGCGAACTCGATAGCGATCATGCTTTGAATAATGTTTTACCCGATATTTGGCAATCAATCCAGGGATTTTGTCAAGCTACTTTAACACAAATTAATTCCTAGCGATCGCCCCAAAATCCCGTGTTTGTTTGTAGTTTCAGCGAGATAAGCGTAAATCTCAAAAAGGGTGCGTTAGTAAGACGCACCCTCACACTTTCGTTGTAATTACATTTATTGTTCTTCAAGCTTTGCTTGTTCGGAATATCCTTCTACACTCATTTGTCCAGGATATTTCTCCACAAAGTAGTTATTGATGAATGTGTTAACTAACGACAGTAACACGGGGGCTAAGATAAAAGATAGCAAACCAGCTACCCTGAATCCTGGTACAAATAAAGAAGCTAACCAGAAACATAAGCCATTAACTACCAGGGAAAATGCTCCTAAACTGAGGAAGTTTATCGGTAGTGAAAGCGTGGAAATAACTGGCTTAATAAATCCATTAACTAAACCAATAGCCAGCGCGGCAATTATTGCTGCGGGAAAGTTAGCTAAGTCTACTCCTGGAAATACGATGTCTACTACTAGCAAGCTTAATGCTGTAGCAAGTATGGTTAACAATGAGCCAATCATAATTTTTTCTTTTTTCCTTTCTTTTACAATCTGCAATATTTTATTGATTTTTTGCTACTTACCATTTTGCACTTCGATCGGCTTGAATTGCATCTCTACAGAGATAGATTTTGCTGGGACAATCTCTTAAATAAGCGAGGGTTTATGTCTTTCGATATATAACTCTAAGTTTCGGTCTGGTTTCGGATTTTTTAGACAAGAAAGCTAAATTTTAGTCAGATAAGCTAATTTGGGGGAAGGATGAGCCAATTAACCGAATAATACCTAAGAGAGAGGTAAGAAAAAGCCTTTTTTTGCTAGGTTAAATAAAAGAAGTCGCAATAAAAAATATTAAGAGGAATCCAAATAAGATGAATTTATTAAGAATTATCCTAGCACTTTTTCTACCTCCTGTAGCCGTTTACTTAACGATGGGAGTCAGTCAAGCTCTAATTATCAACATTTTACTCACTTTCTTGGGAATTCTTCCCGGTAGTATCCACGCTTTGTGGGTAATTGTTAAGCATGAAGAGAAAGCTGGCGAACCGATGGTATAAAATAAGCTGATTTTTCTCTTCCATCCTCAAAAGGTTGCTCGATGAAGAGCGCCTTTTTTTTATTCTCAAGTTGTTAAAAAAAAATTGATAATTATTCCCCCTTTCCTTGAAGGGAAAGGGGTTGAGGGCTTAGGTTAGACAATTCCTAATAGCAAATTTTAAGAGGAATGTCTCGCGCTGATAAGCCGATTAGAAATTTATCCCCAGTCTGAAAAAGGGGAGAACTAAAGGGCGATTTTAGCTTAAATTTGCCGAATGAAATCGCTCTTAATTAAATCTCTGGTTTGTGAGGTTTGTTGTCTTGAAAAGCTTCTTTAGCTGAGTTCCACAAATCTTTTAATAACTGCTTGACTCGCTTTTCTTTTTTAGCTAAAGCTGAGCCTGCTTCACCTAATTTTGATTCAAATTCGACTCGCTTTTGCTTAACAGTTTCAGCGACAACTTCAGGTTTATTTTCGGTTTGATTGTACCAAGTTTTAACTTCGTCTAAATATTTTTGCACTTCTGGATAACGTTCGCCATAACGAGCAGCTAAATTAGCTCTAATTATTGCCAATTGGGCTTTTAATTGAGCGTAACGTTTTTGAAGTAAAGCAACTTCTTCGCTATCTTTGACAGTTTCGATAGCGGATTCTAAACTAGTTTTGATCTCGCTAGCTTTGTCTTGACTGCTGTCTTTAATATCGTTGAGGTAAGTATCTACTTCTGCTTCGAGTTCTTTTTCTTCACGTTCCATTTGAGCTTCGAGTTTTTCTACTTCTTTTTGAGTTTGAGAAAGTGCTTCGCGTCTTTTGCTACTTGCAGCTTCAATTGCTCCTTCAATAGAGGCAGTAATTTCTTCTTTTGCTTCTTGTCCTTTAGTTTGCAAATTGTCAATTACGGTGCTGACAGCATCTTTAACTAAAGTGCGAATTTCGCTAGAACCTTCTTGGAGTTCTGCTATTGCTTGGGAGACGGCATTTTTGACAATTTCGCGAATATTTTCGCTGCGGAGTTTGCCTTCGTTTTTGGCTTTGTTAAGGTCTTCTGTAACTCGTTCTTTGATAGAATTAGGCATGGTTAAGCTTTTCCTCAAGTGTTTAGTTAATTAAATTTTCTCGCAAAAACGCGAACGTAGGAAAAATTAGTTTGTTTGAGTATGGTTAATTTTGGTTAGGGGAATTGGTTAATTTTTTAACTTCCTCTTATTCCTTCTCTATGGTCTCTTAGTGTCACCAAAATGTGTTCTGTCTCTAGACATAAAAGTGAGCTAATTACTGAAAAGTGGCGAAAAAATTAAGATTATTTAATAATGGTGGTTAATTAGGCGATTAATTTAGCGATGACGCGGTTTCTCCCGGATTGTTTTGCTTGATAAAGGGCTTTGTCAGCTTCAGAGATCAGAGTGTCGTGAGATATCTTAGTGCTAGGAATAACGGTAGCCAAACCGAGACTAAGAGTAACGATATCGCTAACTTGAGAGCCGTGGTGAGGAATGTTTAAAGCAGCGATGCTAGTACGAATATTTTTAGCAACTTCCATACCTCCTTCAAGTTTGGTATCGGGTAGAATTACGGCGAACTCTTCACCACCGTAACGAGCAGCCAAATCGGCGGGTCGTCTGATATTCTGTTCAATAACTTTAGCAACTTGCTGAAGGCAAAAATCTCCCGCTTGATGTCCGTAAGTATCGTTATAAGCTTTAAAAAAATCCACATCACACATAATCAAGGATAATGAGGAACAACTACGCACACCTCGTCTCCATTCGATTTGAAGGCGATCGCTAAAGCAGCGACGGTTAGCAACTCCTGTCAAACCATCCACATTAACCAAACGTTGTAACTCTTGATTGACGGTTTCAAGTTGTTTAGTCAGCGATCGCTGTTTTTCGAGACTTTGACGTAATTGAATCATCGCCCATCTTTCCGCCAACAGACGACGCACTCGCTGACGCAAAACCGCCCAATGTATGGGTTTAGTAACGTAATCAGTTGCACCCACTTCAAAAGCGAGATCCACCGAACCTCGATCGTCAAGAGCAGTAATCATTAAAACTGGGGGACAATCATCACCGAGGAGAGTTTGCAACTTAGCGCAACAAGTAAAACCATCCATACTCGGCATCATTGCATCTAACAAAATCATCTCCGGTTGTTGCTGCTGACAAAAAGCCAAAGCTTCTTCTCCATCAGCAACACTAACAACGCGATAACCTTCTTTTTCCATTGCGCGACAGAGAATAATCCGCAGAGTTTTCTCGTCATCGACAACGAGAATTAAAGGAGGAGTGGAGGCAAAACTTGACTCAATCATTTTGCTTTTCAGATGCTCTAATTGCGAAGCCGCAACGACGCGCCGATCCTCAAGATCAACCTGTTCGAGTAAGTTTTGACAACCTGTAGTTGTTCCTGAGCGATCGCCTCATGAATTCGGCTTCCTTAAATTCCGACTCTAAGGCTAATTTATTCGTCGATCAATTAATCCAGCTACTAAACCACATCCGCATTTGGAAACCTTGCTCGGATAAGGGTAAACCAAGATAAATGGGCAACCAAAACCAGAAAGCTAGTATAATCGACAAAACTACAGCTATACCAGCCCGACGGTAGAATAATTTTTCACTGGCGATCCAGCGTTCAACGATCCAAGCTAAGGCTAACTGGGCAAATACTGAAGCACTCATATAGTGATAAATAAAAGTGCAACGAGAAACTTTCATCCAGGGCAATAAATTAGCAGCATAGTTGCAGACTAAGTATAAAGCAATCCAAGTAGTTGTTGTGAGCGAAATTTTACCTAAACCACGCCGAAAAAGCCAGAAAATAAACAATAAAAGTAACAAAAAAATTGCTATTGATGACAACCACCATAAAATTGGGTTGCCCATTGCATGAACATCATAGATAACCGTACCCGTACCCGTAGGTAAAGGGGGATATTGGGGAACTGTTTCTGTAGTGTTGCGGGCAGTATGGTAAAAATAAGCCACTGGATGCTGCATGAAAATCCAGCTATACCAACGGGAACAATAAGGGTGAGCGTAGATTCCGCCGACATTTTGGTGAAAAGTGAGGATTTCTTGTTGCATTTCCCAAAATCCCGGTTTGGGAACCATTAGTAAATGAGGAATCCAACTAATACTATAACTGAGAGCGGGAATTATACCTAAATAGAGAACCATTTGCCAAAAATTAAGTTGAGTTAAGTTGGCGATCGCGGTTGAGGAAAGATGCGATTTAGAGAAACTTTTCACTCGTCGCTGCCACTTTTTGAGGAAATTTTTCTTGCGAGTTGAGGAAACTTGCTCGTGGTAAGAAAAAATGTTATCAAAGCGAATTGAGGCGATCGCGGCAATGATTCCCGGAATTAGCCAAATTAAATATACTCCCAGTAAGAATCCTAAGCCATTCCACTTAATTGCGGCAGATGCACCGAAAAAAATTCCGGCGATCGCTAGTTGGTTGCGACGTTGGCAGGGGGGTTTTTTTAAGGCTAACAGTAAAAATAACTGTCCGAGTAAACCAAAGCCTACCAGATAAATGTTATTCAGGGCGTAGCGCGATTCGACGAGGAATAAGCCGTCAACGGTAGCGAAAATTGCGGCAATTAAGCTGTAACTGCGACGGGAAGTTAATTGATAGGCGATCGCTGCGACGATTAAGGGCAAAAACGAACCTATGAAGGCGTTTAGCCAACGATAACTAAATGTGGAACGTAACGAACCTGTAAATCCGTTAATCCGATCGTGTCCGAAAGGCAGGTGAGAGCCAATCCAGATACCGATCGCGATGATATACTGCGACAAAGGCGGATGGGCGTTAAAAAAATCTTCGCCAATGAGATATTTATTCGCAAACTTGGCGTAGTATACTTCATCAAAGACTAAGGTATTAAATCTCTCCAAGCCCCAAAAACGTAAAATTAGCGAAATTACCCAAATACCGACTAAAGCAAGGGTAAACCACGGGAAGTGAGGCGAAACTGGCGAGGGATTTTGAGTTTTAGGTTGTGGGATTGTCCTCACGGTAAAATCACCTAATTGAGATAGTAGAGATTTAGGTAAACTGTGTCCAATTATGCCAAATGGGATTGCCTGAAATTTTACTCTAAAGATGTTGTTTGTTGACAAAAGCGTTATGAACGATCGCGAAGTTGAGCGATTAAATCCTCCAGAAACAGCATCTCCTTCCTCACCACCTCCTTCAGAAGGACAAATTTCTCGCTTTTTTCGTTTCCGAGAAAACCAAACTAACTTTCGCACTGAGATCCTCGCGGGAATCGTCAGTTTCTTGACGATGGCTTATATTTTGGTCGTCAATCCAGTTATTTTATCGAATGGCATTTTCCTCGAACAACCCCAGGATTTGTTTTCCGAGTTAGTGATGGCAACGAGTCTCGCCGCAGCTATTGCTACTTTAATTATGGGACTTTGGGCAAATTATCCTTTTGCCCTTGCTCCGGGAATGGGTTTAAATGCTTTTTTTGCTTATTCAGTTGTCCTCGGTTTGGGGATTGATTGGCGAGTTGCGCTGACGGCGATCTTTATTGAAGGATTGATTTTTATTCTTCTTACTCTTAGCGATCTTCGTCGTCAAATTGTTACTGCGATTCCTGCTTGTTTGAAACACGCTACGGCTACAGGAATTGGCTTTTTTATTGCTTATTTGGCTTTAACTGGTAGTGTGGAACAAGGGGGCGCAGGAATTATTATTGCTCCCGAACAAGGCACAATTACCAGTTTAGGAAATTTCGCTGAACCGAATACAATTGTCGCCATTATTGGGATTTTAATTACTGCTGCTTTTGTCGCTCGTCGCGTTACTGGGGCGCTGCTTTGGGGTATCCTCGCTACGGCAATTCTCGGTTGGATTCTGGGGGTTGCTTCTTTACCTGAAGGGATCTTTGCTTTACCTCCTTTACCTGTGGATTTAGTCGGACAAGCTTTGGTTGGTTTTTCTTTGCTTAGTTGGGAGCAAATTTGGGATTTTCTAGCAATTTTATTTGTCTTTTTGTTTGTTGATTTATTCGATACTATCGGCACTTTAGCTGGTGTTGCTGTGCAAGCCGGATATATTAATGAAGAAGGAGAGTTACCTCGCGCTAATCAAGCATTAATGGCAGATGCGATCGGTACTACTTGTGGGGCGTTATTGGGAACTTCTACGGTGACTACTTTTATTGAATCTGCGTCTGGGGTTTTAGAAGGTGGACGTACTGGCTTTACTGCTGTTGTCACCGCAATTTTGTTTGCAGTTTCTGTATTTTTCATTCCTTTAATTGCTGCAATTCCTGCTTTTGCAACTGTCCCTGCTTTACTGATTGTTGGTGTTTTAATGACGGGAAATGTGCGCTCGATTCGTTGGGATGACCCTGCTGAATCTATACCTTGTTTTCTGACAATTATTATGATGCCTTTAAGTTTCTCAATTGCTGAAGGGCTGGCTTTTGGTTTTATTACTTATCCCTTGATTAAAGCTTTTCAAGGTAAAGCACATGAAATTAAATTAATTCTTTGGATTCTCGCTGCTGTTTTTGTGCTTCGATTTGTGCTTACAGCTACTGGTTTAACTGAGTAGTTAGTAAGTTTTTAGTTGTCTTAATCTCGAATTGCTGTAACCTAGAAAGAGAAATTAATCCTTCTCATTCATTATCTTAGCTAAAACACAATCTAACTCAAAAATAACTGGCGAGCGATCGCTAATTCTTTCTACTTACCGTTTTAGCCATAGCACGTAAGCAATCGAGATGCAACTAAAAGTAATAACATTTAACATTCGTTACGACAAACCCGATCCCGGAGAAAATAACTGGCAGGTGAGAAAAAAGGCGATCGCGTCCCTGATCGATCGTTATTCCCCAGACTTAATCGGCACTCAAGAAGGTAAAGCACATCAGTTACTCGACTTACACCGAATGTTACCAGCTTATCAAAGCGTTGGCAGTTCTCGCACCCCAGACGGCGCTGGCGAATATTGTGCTATTCTCTATCGTCGCGATCGCTGTCAATGTCTCCAAACCAACGAATTTTGGCTTAGTGACACCCCAGAAATCCCCGGTAGCGTCGGTGCAAACTGGGGAAATCACCTCCCCCGCATTGTCACTTCTTCAGTATTTGCCCTGACAAACCAAGATAAAAAAGTTACTTTATCCAACACTCATTTCGACTACGATAGCACCAAAGCGCGAGACTTAGGAGCAAAATTAATACACTCGCGCCTCAGTAAATTTAACTGGCAAGACTCGTATCTTTTCCTCACAGGCGATTTTAACTCTCCTCCCGACAGTTTCCCGCGTCAAACCTTAGCTAATATTCCTCTCCACGATGCTTTAGCCGGAAGAGAATTAAACCAACAAATGACCTACCATGAATTTACAGGCAAAGCCTTCGCTGCCATCGATACAATTTATTACGACAAACGCGTCAAATTAAACCAAGTAAAAATAGATACCTCTCGCTGGGAAAAAGTTTTCCCCTCAGATCACTTTCCTGTCATCGCCGAATTTGAACAAAATGAGTGACGCATTCCCCCACCTGTCCCAAGGTGTGGCATAACAGATCGTATCGTAAACTTTAAATAAAAATATAATCAAATATAGTCATTCATGTTAATATATAGAAATGAAGCTCTCAGACTATGCAAAAAAAGCAGGAATAAGTTATCGAACAGCCTGGAGGTGGTGGAAACAAGGTATTTTGACAGGTTATCAATCACCGACTGGCACAATTATAATTCTCTCGGAAGAAAACTCAAAATCTGACTTGATAGCTTGTATTTATGCGAGGGTTTCTAGTGCAGAAAACAAAGATAATCTAGATCGTCAAGCAGAGCGACTCAAAGATTACTCCATAGCTCGTGGCTATAAAATTTACAAAATAGTCAAAGAGATAGGGAGTGGGTTAAATGATAATCGTCAACAATTAGGAAAGATTTTAGTAGATCCAAATTATAATGTGTTGGTAGTAGAACACAAAGACCGATTAGCCCGATTTGGAACTAATTACATAAAACTTCTCTTAAAAGAACTTAACAAAGAATTAGAAATTGTTAATCAGAGTGAGGACAAACAAGATGAACTTATGGAAGACTTAATCGCAATTATTACCTCATTTTGTTCTCGAATTTATGGACTGAGAAGGTCAAAAAGAAAAACCGAGAAAATCATAGCAGAGTTAAAATCAAATGAACAGAAATGAAATTAGCTGAAAGACATATAATTAAGAAAGGACACAAATTTTGGGCAGAGATAGATGAATTATCTGGGCAGTCCAAAAATTTGTATAATGCAGCTAATTACATAATTCGTCAAAATTTCATTTATGGTCATGGCTATTTGACCTATAATCAGATGGATTCTCTGATGAAACAGACTCCACAATATAAAGCCTTACCCGCTAAAGTTTCACAGCAAGTATTAAGAGGATTAGAAAAAAACTGGAAGTCATTTTTTAGAAGTTTATCAGAATATAAAGAGAATCAATCGAAGTTTCTGGGGAAACCCAAAATCCCAGGTTATAAAAATACAAAAAAGGGAAGAAACTTATTAGTTTACACCATTCAAGCCATTAGTAAAGTATCTCTGAAGAAAGGATTTATTAACCCCTCCAAAAGTAATATTAAATTTCCCACTAAAGTAGGCAAATCAATAGCTGAAGTGAGAATTGTCCCCAAATGTGATTGTTATGTAATCGAGGTAATCTATGAGGAAACTGAACAGTTATTAAAAACTAATAGTCAGATAGCTGCTATCGATTTAGGTGTAGATAATTTGATGGCTGTAACTTCAAATCAACCGGGTTTTGTCCCTTTGTTGATTAATGGCAGACCGTTAAAAAGCTTAAATCAATTTTATAACCGACGTTGCTCAAAATTACAATCCCTACTTCAAGGTAATCAACAAAACTCTCAAAGAATTCGTCGTCTTACTAGATGTCGAAATCATTTGGTTGATGATTATCTTCATCAAGCTAGTCGTTATCTCGTGAATCTTTTAATGGCTGAAGAGATTACGACATTAGTAATTGGCTATAATCCGGGTTGGAAACAAGAAATTGAGTTAGGTTCCCTCAATAATCAAAAATTTGTCACTATTCCTCATAGAAGACTAATTGAGATGATTACTTATAAATGTAAAAAAGAGGGAATAAAGGTAATTCTTCAAGAAGAATCTTACACCAGTGTTGCCAATTTTCTCAATTTAGATCCTCTTCCCGTCTATGGAGAAGAAACAGAAAAGCCAATCTTTACAGGGAAAAGAATTAAGCGAGGTTTGTATAAAAGCGATCGAGGGCAACTTGTTCAAGCAGATGTCATTGGCTCCTATAACATTTTAAGAAAAGCATTCCCAAATGCGTTTAATCGCTATGGGATAGAGAGGTGTGTAGTTCACCCTAGGAGAATCAATCTCTCAAAGTAAAAGCGAAGGAAATTTCTGCAATGAAATTTAGTCTGTCTATATTTGACTATACTTTTACTAACTATAACCACCGTCACCTAGGATAGATTATGAACAAGAAACTATCTCTCGCCGCGATCGCCTCAGCTATGACAGTTGGCGTATTGCTAGGAGTCACAAGTAATGCACAACCTTGCTCATTTAGCAAGTACAAACAAGCCGAATCTCAGCCCACAATTCCTAATTGGGTAGGATTTATGGCGATGGGCGCGATCGGCAGTAGCATAATTGTCAACGAAATGACTAAAAATTCACTGTAAATAATTTACTCACTCAGGAAAAACAACTAATATCAAAAATTGTCCTGAGAATCCCTCACTAAATCAAAGATTATAGTGAGGGAGTATGTCAATACACTTAAATATTAACTACAAACATTTTTTGTCACCATAGTCTATGATTTTTATATCGCCGAATTAAAAAGGAAATCTGCTTTGTGGCAAAAATGTATCCCGAAACTTTAAACCCTGATGTGAAAAGCCCTGCGGAAAGACTTTTATATCAAGCCTTCGCTGAACAATTACCAGACAATTATACCGTTTTACATCAAGTTTCTTGGCAATATCGTCATCCCAATAGTCTTGTTGAAGATGGGGAAACAGATTTTGTCATTGTTGAACCTAGTTTAGGTATTTTAATTCTGGAAGTAAAAGGTGGTAAAATACGCTACGATTCTACCCTCGATAAATGGTACAGTAATCAACATCAAATCAAAGACCCTTTTTGGCAAGTTCGTCAGAGTAAACACCAACTTATCAAATTACTTAAAGAAAAATCTTATTGGCAAAAACGCTGGATTGATATCGGACATTGTGTAGCTTTTCCAGATGTAATTGTTCCCCAACGACTACTTCCTGATGCTCCACGGGAAATTATTCTTGATAACAGTAATCTTGATAATTTAGCTACTTGGATTAAAGATGTACTAATTTATTACCGTCGTCAGGATAAAAATCAGGAAGCTGGTAATTTTTTCAGCATTCAACGTTTAGTAAATCTTCTCAAACCATCAATTTATTTGCCATCTTTACTGAGTGCAACTATTCAACATCAGAAACAAGAATTAATTAAACTTAGCGAACAACAATTTCGCATTCTTGACTTTTTAGGAAGACATCGACGTGCAGCTATTAGTGGTTGTGCGGGTTCGGGTAAAACCTTGTTAGCAATGGAAAAAGTTCGTCGTCTCAGAGAACAAGAATTTACGGTTTTACTTGTTTGTTATAACAGAGGTTTAGCTAAGTTTTTGCGTCGTTCATTTGTTCGAGATAAAGATTTATATATTTATAATTTTCATGCTTTGTGTAAAAAACTTGTTAGTCAAGCGAATATATCTCTTACTAAAAAGCAAACTAATAATAAAAATCTTCTTTTCAATGAAATTTATCCCTCGCTACTTGTGGATGCTGCTAACAAACTTAACTGGAATGTTGATGCAATTGTTGTCGATGAAGGACAAGATTTTCAAACTAACTGGTGGTTAAGTTTAAGAAGTTTGTTATCAAATCCAGATAATGGCATTTTTTATGTTTTTTATGATGATAACCAAAATCTTTATCAGCAAAAAAGTTATCAGTTTCCTTCAGAATTAGAAATATCTCCCTTTGTCTTAACCGAAAATTGGCGCAACACTAAAAGAATTCATGACCATGTATTACAATATTATCGTGGCGAAAATTCACTTACTGTCTTAGGAGAAGAAGGACGAGATCTAGAATTTTATACTTATCCAAGTAACAATAATGAAGCCTTAAAAAGGCAACTTGGTCGTCTTTTATATCGTTTAGTTTTTGATGAAGGTGTCAAAGCTGATGAAATTGCAATTTTGACAACTACGCGGAAACAATCACTACAAAATCAGCTTGCAGGACAGTTCCGAATTAAAGCAGACCCAGACCCTTATTGTCAAGAGATTTTGTGCAATACAATTTATTATTTCAAGGGACTAGAAAGTCCGGTAGTAATTTTAGTGGAAACTCAGTTAAATCAAATTCCTCAACTGAGAAATCTGCTTTATGTAGGTGCTTCTCGTGCGCGTAATCATTTAATTGTACTACAGCCGGAAGAAGAATTTTAAACTGGTAATAGGAATAATTAATGGTCGATATCCTCTACTAAAAATAATGTCACCTTTTTTGAAGCCAAGTTTTTGAGCTTCGACATCACTCGGATGTCCCCAACGGCGAATCTTTAACGAATCTGGGTCAAGGTGTTCTAACCTGATATAATAATCCACATCAGCCTTACTAAGGTCATCAATTTTGGTCTTTACATTGACCGCCATTTGCTCAGACCAGTTCCAAAAAATTATGCAACAGTAGCTAAAGCTGACAAAATATAATCCCATCCGGTTAAGGAAATAACAATTTCTGGAGAAAATCCTTGAATAACACAGCTAACTTTCTCTTTAAGACTAGATAAAGAATCATAATTTTCCCAACTTAAGTGCTGTTTTAAATACTGCCAAACTCTTTCTATAGGATTTAATTCGGGACTATAAGGTGATTGAAAAGAAATTGATAGAAAAACCGTGATCCATTTACCACTAAAAATAGCTCAACTTCTGAGAAGATAAATATTGCCAAATAAGTAGGAAAATGTTTGCAAAAATAAATGTAGCGCAATCAAAGTTTGACTTTGTTAAAAATTGCTTTAAAGATCCTTCTGCTGAACAAGCTAAAGTGGCAATTGCAATTCGTAATGCAATTGCCACTTTAGGAAAAATTGAAAGTAAATTTATTAGAGCAGAAGCATCTTTTGAAGATCTAGATTCACTCCCTTTTTGGTCTTTATGTGGAGATGCTGGATTTAACACAGTAAAATTTATTGAAGCTATTGAGTTAGAACTCGGTATTCACTTTTTAGAAGAAAAAATTGAACATTCGTCAGTAAGAGACCCCGATCTAAATATACATATGAAAATCCATGAGTTTATTAACGAGTTTTACATATGGTACGAATATAGCCGAGATACGGACTAGATGGGGGCTTTTAGGGGTATGATTTTAATACCAGTTACAAAAAACAATGCTACAATCAATCTAGAACTAAGAACTAAGAAGATGAAAGTTGACTACAGCGAAAAAATTTCTCAGAGTTCCGAAGAGTTAAAAAAGTTACTCGAACGCCTCATCTAAAGTCACTCTAACTTCCTCCACACCTGCTCACATTCGTCTGATTCACTCCGCATCTGACTAACCCATTCTTGAGCATCTTGACCTTTTAACAAATTGGGTACAATTCCACGAAATTATTGTAAGGAACGCTGACGTTTTTTGTTCTTTGTTTCAGCAATATACTGAAGCAAATGTTCATAATTTGCATCAATAGATTGACCTTCTTCAACCCGCTCATCTTCCTGAATACGCTGTTCTAAATAATGTAAAACTTCAAGCCGTTCTTCCTTGTTCAAACTATCAATTTGTGTGAAAACATCTTTAACTTTTGGACTCATACTTCCTCCAAAATGTTTCAAATAATCTGGGTTAAAACTAAGGTCAGCAGGTAAACCCTTCGCAGCCCCAACTACCCCTAATTTTACTGCTAAATCATAAGCACTTTCTGCCATTATCCCTGTACCAACCCATCTAACATTTTATCACCTTCGGAATGTTTTCGAGCATTACAATCTTTACAACGACGCTCATTGATTGAAAAAGATATGCAGGACGATGAAACCTACTTCACGGTTACGCCGATTCTGAAATGGTATCTTCAAACTATAAAATAGATTTGTTTTTATGTATTAGTTCTTCCTCCTTAGAAAAAATGACTGAGAATTAAGGTAAAAACAGAGGAATAAACTATTTAAGGATTTGCTGAAGCATTCGACTTGCTTGGGAACCGTAGCCGCCGCCAAACAAATTAAAATGATTCAAAATGTGATAAAGATTATACAAAGTTTTCCTTTGTTTATAACCTTCATCTAATTGCCAAACTTCGTTATAACCGCGATAAAAAGCAGCAGGGAAACCGCCAAATAATTCAGTCATTGCCACATCGACTTCACGATCGCCCCAATATGTGGCAGGATCTAAAATAACTGGTTCTCCTGTTACGGTGGAGGCTGCGTTTCCCGACCACAAGTCCCCATGTACTAAGGAAGGTTGCGGTTGACGATCTGCTAAAATTGCTCGTACTTGGCTAATTACCTCATTAGTATCGGGGAAACTACCACCTTTACGTTTCGCTAGTCGCAATTGATAGCCAATTCTGTGTTCGGCGAAAAAGTCTGCCCAATTTTCTGTCCAAGTATTGATTTGTGGTGTGGAACCGATAGTATTGTTGGTGTCCCAGCCGAATTTATCTGCGCCTTTGGTTTGGTGCATAGCAGCTAGTTTGCGCCCCATTTCGGTAGAGGTTTCGCTACTACTAGAACCAAATTCTAGCCATTCCATAACGATGTAGGCAGTTTGGTCTACTGTACCCCAACAAATCGGTTTGGGAACGCGAATTGTTTGGGTTTCATACATTTGTTTTAAACCCAAGGCTTCGGCGGCAAACATATCCGCAAAGGAAGCAGAATTGATTTTTAAGAAGTAGTTGCAATTTTGTCCTTCGAGACAATAACATTGATTGATACAGCCGCCACCAACGGAACGACGGTTTTCAAGCTTGAATTTTTCTTGAGTATGGGTTGAGATTTGTTCGGCGATTTGATTCCACATTTTTAGTAATTCTGAGAGAGACGTTTGGGATAACGTCTCTACATATACCAAACATCGAACAATTATTCTGGTTTGACAGCAACTACACCATAAGCATCAAAAGAGAGATAGCGTTGTGCAGCTATTTGTAAGTCTACCGCTTCGATCGCTTGAATGCGATCGGGATAATTGATTGCTGGGGCTAAATCTCCGATTTGGGATTGATAATATCCGTAGAGGTTAGCGCGATCGCTGGGTTTTTCGTTGGCAAAAACGAAACGATTTGCTACTTTAGTACGCAGACGAGTTATATCTGCTTCGGCAATTAGTTCGTTGTTGAGTTGGCGGATGTGTTCGGCGATCGCATTTTCGACTTCGGTAAGATTTTCCGGTGGTAACATTGCATAGATATAAAATGCTCCCTGAATTAATTGCGTCATGTTACTCGCACCGATGGAAGATACCAGTTGCCGTTCTTCGCGTAAATCCCGAAACAGTCTCGACATCTTACCCTGTCCTAAAATCGCTGCTAGAATGTCCAGGGCATAGGTTTCTGCAACCGAGTTCATTCCCGGTACTCGCCACAACATCACTAAACGGGCTTGTTGCAGGGTTTCATCAATGTATTCTCGCCGCACAATATCGGT
This sequence comes from Oscillatoria salina IIICB1, assembly GCF_020144665.1. NCBI lineage: Bacteria > Bacillati > Cyanobacteriota > Cyanophyceae > Oscillatoriales > Oscillatoriaceae > Oscillatoria > Oscillatoria salina. The sequence continues at coordinate 65,972 of NZ_JAAHBQ010000003.1, forward strand.
AAAACTAGGTTCGGGGAAGAAAGTTTCTCGTTCGCCTAACCAAGGCATTTTCCCCGCAAATTTATCTTCGCTGTAGCATTGTTCAAATCCAGCGTTAACAATACCAATTAATTCCTCCACAGGTAAATTACCCACTACCGCCGCCGTCATTAATTCAGGTCGATACCACTGGCTGTGAAAGTTCCGCATTTGTTGCGCTTCCAGTTGAGAAATTACCTCTGTCGGTCCTAATACCGAACGGCGATAGGGTAAATGCTCGAAACCTGTTCCCATTGCTCGATAAAACGTGCGACGACGAGGATTATCTTCCGAACGACGAATTTCTTCCAAAATTACTAGACGTTCGCGTGCAAACGCATCGTCAGCAATGCAAGGATTGACAACTACGTCTATTTGCAATGGTGCTAACTTGGCAAAATCTTTGGGGGCGGTGGTGATGTAATAGTGAGTATAATCCTGACTCGTGGCGGCGTTGGTAACTGCACCCCGTTCTTCGATTAAACGTTCAAAGTCCCCTGCTTTCAGTCGGGGTGTTCCTTTAAAAACCATGTGTTCGAGAAAATGAGCCATGCCGTTGATAGCATCGGGTTCGACGGCAGAACCCACTTTTAACCAGATATTCAAACTTACCGCATCCACGGCCATCTGTTCTGCAACAATAGTTAAACCGTTGGGTAATTGCCTTACTGTGGGCGCATTCAGGGTTGGAGTCGAAAGCAGAGTTGATGTCATTCGCTAATTACAAATATTTGTTAATTCTGCTTTTATCTTAACTAGGTTAGGGAATTAGGCGATCGCGCACTTCCTTCTTAACTTTTCTCAACAAATGTTTACAATGTGATTGGGGACTGGGAATTGGGGACTGGGAATTGGGGACTGGGGACTGGGGACTGGGGACTGGGGACTGGGGATTGGGGATTGGGGACTGGGGACTGGGGACTGGAGACTGGGTGAAAACTTATTTTTAATACATACTTATGCAAAAAAGTCAAGAAAAAACACAAAAAAATCGTGTAGTAGTTGTTGGGGCGGGAATTGGCGGACTCACAGCCGGGGCATTACTAGCTCGTCGAGGCTACGATGTCCTTATTTTAGATCAGGCGATCGCACCCGGAGGCTGTGCCTCAACCTTCAAACGACGAGAATTTACCTTTGATGTCGGTGCAACCCAAGTAGCAGGTTTAGAGCCTGGAGGCATCCACAAACGCATCTTTGATGAGTTAGAAATAGAGTTACCATCAGCCACACCTTGCGATCCAGCTTGCGCGGTATTCTTACCAGGAGAAACCGAACCAATTAGTGTTTGGCGCGACCCGAAAAAATGGCAATTAGAGAGACAAAAACAGTTTCCCAGCAGCGAACCTTTTTGGCAATTAATGTCAAATTTATTTCGTGCTAGCTGGCGATTTCAAAGTAGAGATCCAGTCTTACCGCCGCGCAATTTATGGGATCTTTGGCAGTTAATTGCTGCCCTCCGTTTAGATACTTTTATCACCGTACCTTTTACTTTCATGACCGTAAGTGATGCCTTAAGAGGATATCGGATTTATGATGACAAAAGGCTGCGAACATTTTTAGATTTACAACTAAAACTTTATTCCCAAGTTGATGCCGATGAAACAGCTTTATTGTATGCAGCAACAGCATTAGGAGTATCTCAAGAACCACAGGGATTATATCATTTACAAGGCAGTATGCAGGTATTAAGCGATCGCCTCGTTGAAGGATTAGAGAAATACGGCGGTAAACTATTAATGCGCCACACTGTCGAAAAAATTCATACTAACTCAGGAAGAATAACTGGAGTTAGCATTCGTAACCAAAAAACTAACGAAATTTGGTTTCAAGCTGCCCATAAAGTAGTTGCTAATGTTACAGTGCATAATTTAGTTAAATTGTTAGATCTAAACTCTAATCTAGAGAAATCTTCTCCGACAACTTTACAGCAATCGTGGCGACAAAAACTAACTACAAAACTACTTTTTCCTAGTTATAAAAAAAGAGTAGATAAATTACCTTCACCATCAGGTGCATTTGTAATTTATCTTGGTGTAGAACAAAGTGCCATTCCTAAAAATTGTCCGCCTCACCTACAATTTCTCTACGACTACGACGGAGAAATAGGTGAAAATAACTCATTATTCGTATCAGTTAGTAAACCAGGAGACGGACGCGCCCCAACCGGAAAAGCGACAATTATTGCATCATCATTTACCGATACTCGAAAATGGTGGCGAGGCACAGAAAAAGATTATCAACGCCTAAAACAAGAATATACCGAAAACGCGATCGCTCGCCTAGCAGAATACTTCCACCTCACCCCAGAAACCATTATCCACACCGAAGCCGCCACACCGCGCACATTTGCCCGTTTTACCGCCCGCGAAGACGGTTTCGTCGGCGGAATTGGACAAAGAATACCCACATTTGGTCCCTTTAGTTTTGCTACTCGAACCCCAATTGCTAACTTATGGTTAGTCGGCGACTCCACCCACCCAGGAGAAGGAACCGCAGGCGTTAGTTATTCCGCCCTGACTGTGGTAAGACAAATACAAGCAGATGAATAACCCAGGAATTAAGACAATTTTTAAGTAATAATTTTCCTAATCAACAGAATCAGTTCTTAATGAGTGACTAGCTGATGTTTAAATATATTTTTCTCTTTATTTCCTCTCTTACATTTATGTAGATTTAGCGATCGCCAACGTCGTAAAATCTACATACCGAATCAGAATAAAAACAGCGTGAAAACCGATACCATATTTTATCGCCTTTTTCAATCTTTTCCCAGCAGCTTCTTTGAACTGATTCAACTTCCGCCTTCAACAGCAGAAACTTATCAATTTGCCTCAGTAGAAATCAAACAGCTTGCTTTCCGCATTGACGGCGTATTTCTTCCGGCTACAGAAGCAACTGAAGAACCGATTTACTTTGTTGAAGTCCAATTTCAACCAGACAAAAACTTTTACTCTCGCTTTTTTGCCGAAATCTTTTTGTATTTGGACAAAACTGAACTAAAAAACGACTGGCGTGCAGTTGTTATCTATCCGACGCGCAATACTGATAAAGGAGAAATAACGCGCTATCGAGCCTTACTCGCATCGGAACAAGTTAATCGTCTTTATCTGGATGAATTAGATTTTACTACTGAAGAGACTCTTGGCATAGAAACAGTAAAATTAGTAGTAGCTGACGAGGAAACAGCACCCGTTCGGGCAAGACAGTTAATTGAGAAAGCCACAACAGAAATAACTGATGCTTCTCGACAAAGAGAGCTAATACAATTAATAGAAACGATCGTAGTTTACAAGTTTACCAACTTAAGTCGTAAGGAGATTGAAGCCATGTTAGGATTAGGCGACATCAAGCAAAGTAAGGTCTATCAAGAAGCTTTTCAGGAAGGTGAAGAGCGCGTTAAGCTAGCCGCAGTACCCGCAATGTTGGCTTTAGGGGCATCTGTGGAGTATATCGCTGAGGTATTGGCTATGGATGTGGAGGAAGTCAGCGAATTAGCCCAAAATCAACCTCAAATCAATTCTGGAGACGAAAATTAAGCGTGATTTGGTGAAAGAGGCGATCGCCTTTTTCCCCTTTCCCCCTTTAAGCGCCAAAGAGAGCAAGGAGATCGAAGCCATGTTAGGATTAGGCGACATCAAGCAAAGCAAGGTCTATCAAGAAGCTTTTCAGGAAGGTATCCAAGAAGGTGAAAAGCGTGCTGAAAAGCGCGGTAAGTGAGAAGCAGTACCCGCAATGTTGAATTTAGGTGCATCAGTAGAGTATATCGCGGAGGTTTTAGCTTTGGATGTGGAGCAAGTCCGAGAAATAGCCGAAAATCAGCCTCAAATCAATTCTGGAGAGGAAAATTAAACGCGATTTGGGGAAAAGCGATCGCAACCTCAACTAGCTTGGTGTACTGAACGACAATAGTAAATAACGCAGGTGGGGTGTTAACAGCGATAACCTAAATTTATGGCTCGCCTACCCAAGCAAATTCTACCTGCAAACTGTTAACGTCAGTACAGTGGGGGATTCTCTATGTTTGTTTATCGCACCTCTGTTTTTAACAATCAAGTAAAAGAACGAAATCTTAGCGATCGCGTTAACCGTCTCTGTGACGATCTCGAAAGCATGACGGTTGATGAAGTATTGGCACATTTTGAGCGTTTGTATCCTTATCTCAAGCGTAAAGAAGGTAATCTGCGCTTAATTGCTCGCATCCGTCGCGTAGGGAACGACCAAATTCTTTGCTGGTTAGCGGTTTTTAGGCGTGGTGACAGCAAATACGAGGAATTTTTGCGAGAACGGGAAAAATTTAGTAACCCCTCTCTGGATGGTCAAATTCAGCATCTTGAAGAATGGCTGCGGGAACAAAAAGCCTCCACAAAGGAAATGCAACCTTCGCCTCCACCTTTAGACGGAAATTTATTACCTTGGCTCGATCCTCCTTCTTGGCAAAAGCATACTAGCGATGAGGTAGTAATCTATGAAAGTGAAACTTGGCTAAATTTATTTCAAACTCCAGAAATCCAAAATCAATGGCAAATTTATAATCGTCTCATTGCCAATCTTGCCTCTAATAATGACTCAATTGGCGAAAGTACGGGGTTTGATGGCATCAAAATTTATACTGAAAAACAGCATTCTCTTTTATTTAGCAAAATTATTACTTCTGATACTCCCGAAAGGAAAGTTTTGTTTCTCCTCGCTCCTTTTGCTAAAATACCTTCCCCTGAAGAAATTCAGCACATAGCCGAAGCAAACCAAATCAATTGTTTATCCGAACGACTGCAAATAGATGACTTAACTTTTTCTGCCAAACGTGCCTATCCCAGCTATTTATTAGCAGATGAAAAAAGTTGGTTGGCAATCGAAAAAGAAGAAGCCGCCAATTTAGCACTTTCTGCCGAAGAAGAAGCAATTCTGCATTCAGTTTCTACTTCTAACCCATCTTTACCATTATTTTTAAACGGGCAAGCAGGTAGCGGCAAATCTACAATGTTGTTCCACCTTTTTGCTGATTACTGTCATCGACACTGGCAGTATTGTCAAGAAGAAAAAAGAGATTTTTTAAGCAAGCCACATCCTTTATTTTTAGCATATAACGATCGCCTACTCAAAGTTGCCCAAGAGCGAGTAGCAGCTTTACTAGCATCACATCACCGCTTTCTGGAAAGAAGAGGTGAAGAAATCGAATTTCCAGATATTAGTCCCTTTTTTCAATCATTACGGACATTTTTACGAGATTTGCTTCCGCCAGAAGAACGCGATCGCTTTCTCGATGCTAATTATATTTCTTTTCATCGCTTTCGCCAACTTTGCCGCCGCGCTTGGCGCGGCTATTCACCAGAAAGATGTTGGTTAGTAATTCGGACTTTTATTAAAGGATATCATCTGGATGAACGGGATGTTTATCTAGAACTTGAAGATTACCAAGAAATTCCTCGCCGTGAAAGAACTGTTTCCACTGAAGAATTCAAGAAAATTTACGACCATGTTTGGAAATGGTACAAAAAGCGTACTGAAGAAAATAACGAATGGGACGACCAAGATTTAATCAGAAAAGTGCTACAACTTAAATGTTACAATTCTGAATATACAGCTATTTTTTGTGACGAAGCGCAAGATTTTACCCAATTAGAATTAAAATTAATCATGCGCTTGTCTGTGTTTTCTAACTACGATTTAGAACATCAGCACGTTGAAAGTTTGCCTTTTGCATTTGCCGGAGATCCGCTTCAAACTCTCAATCCTACTGGCTTTCGTTGGGCTAGTCTGAAAGCTGCTTTTTACAATGAAGTAATTGCCGCGCTTTCGCCGACAGGAAGATTAGGATTAGAAATGAACTTTACTGAATTAGAGTGCAATTATCGCTCAATTCCACCCATTGTCGGCGTGAATAACTTAATCCAACTTTGGCGGCGAGTGCTATTTGACATTCCCGAACTCAAACCCCAACATACGAAAAAAAGTGGAGAATTTGCGCCAGAGAAATTTATTTTATCGCAAAATATTCAACCAGAAGATATAGTTTTGTATTTGCAAAATACAATTATTATTATTCCTTGCGATGAAGGGGGAGAAATAGATTATGTACAAGATGATGAAATTCTCTGTCGTCTAGTTTCCGGAGAAGAAAATGCCGAAGCACCTTGGAATGTTCTCAGCGCGATCGCCGCAAAAGGCTTAGAGTTTAAACAAGTTGTTCTCTACAAATTTGGCGAAGCTTGCGATCGAAAAGCTTGGAAAACAAACGACGATCGTGGTGAAGAGATTAAATACTTTTTTAATAAGCTTTATGTGGCGGCAAGTCGCGCCACAGAACGGTTATTTATTATTGATACAGAAACCGGAGAACACAACTTGTGGAAACGAGCAAGTACCGAAGCAGAATTAACTCAATTCATTCAACAATTACCTAGAGAAAGAGAGCAAAAACAATGGCAAGAAAGGATAAAATTAATCAGTTTGGGTAATAGCCCCGCCGAATTAGGTACAGATGACTTGCAGGCGATCGCGCAAACTTTCGAGACGGAAGGGCTACAGTCACAAGATCCTGACTGGCTAAGGCGCGCCCAAAGAGCATATCTAAAACTTGACAATTATACCCAGGCTGTGGTATGCGAAGCTTGGGCACTGAAACTAGAAGCACAATATCTAGAAGCTGGATCTCGCTTTTTACAACTAGAAGAAGTAGAAGAAGCTTGGAATTGTTTCTGGGAAGGAATGTGTTGGACAGAATTAATTAATTGGTACGAAGAACAAGAAAAACAACCCAATCATCAAATATCAACCGCTCGCGCTTCAGTTCGTCCTTTAATTAATTTTATGGCAAACAATTACGAACAATCAATTACTCGTCTGCAAGAATTTACTACTTTCTTAGAAACAGAAATAACTAACAAAAAACTCGCCGAACATCGCTTCAGCCAACAATGGCAAAACGCCCTCCAAGACTACGCCCAAACTATCTCAAAATTACAGTCAAATCAGCAATTAATACCAAACGAACAATGGCAACGTTTTGGTCAAGTCTTGCTTCAACTTGCCCAAGCTGGATATCAAGAAGATACCTTGACAGCACAAGCGGCTGAATGCTTTTACCAAAGTAAAAATTATGCCCAAGCTGTAGAATCTTGGGAACAAATTCAAGCAACTCAAACACCAGAATATAATTTCGCTAAATCTGAGTTAGTGGGAATGCCTACAGGATTAGAATATCTGGCAAAAATTTCAGCTTATCAACGCATAATTTTACTTTGGCAACAGACAGGGCAACCTAAAGAAACTGCTTGGTTAAATTATGTTGCCCCTGCTTTAGAAGCGCTCAATCAATATAAAAATGCTTTTATTATTTATACTTGGTTAGATCTCCCCAGCAAAGTCCAAACTTGTTGGCAAAAAGCTACCGACAATCAACCAGAAGTCAAATCTCTCCGGGCTTTACTACATTATTATCTAGGTTATCGCCATTGGGAAAACGCGATCGCTAGCTTAGAAACTTATTTATCAACCCTAAAGTCAGCAGAACAAATTGCTTTAAAATTTGACTTCGTTTATCACTTGGCTGCTTCTCGTCTCACCCCCGAAAGTCTCAATACTGATTTGCGTTTGCGTTATGAAGAATTTATGAAACAAGAGATTATCAATTCTTCTACCTGGCAACAATATCTTTTGATGGAACATTTAGGAATTACGTTAGAAAAAATTGGCTCTCTTGTCGAAACATTAACATTTTACGAGCAATACATCTCCCACGCAAATACAGACTTACGTTTACTTGCAAGGAAACGCTGGTTAGCAGTCAAAACCAAACAAAAAGATTACTTCCGTAACCAAGGACAAATTAACAAAGCTGAGAGAATTAACTCAGAAATTACCAGAAAAGCAAAAAATTGGGGCATCACTTTAGAAAATCTTTCTCTTGAAGCACCACTTCCACCTAAACAGCGTCCCAATCCCAAAGTTTCTTTCTTAGTCAAAACTCAGACTCGGAAACCGCAAGTAGAAACTAGACAAATTCGTCATTTACTGATTAAAACAATGAAGGAACGAGGCTTGATTTTAATTAAAGATCTTCTTAGCGAAGAAAAAATTCGCATCTCCAGTGCATCTCGCCAAATTCAAATTGGTGCAGTTACAGTAACAGCTAAGGAAAGTGAAAATTTATCCTTTTCTGTGCCTACTAGCGGATATAACGGAGTGGTTATTTATAACAGTAAAAATGTCCGTCTCGAATTAGAAATTGCTGGCGAAGAAAATAAATCGATCGTCGAACTGTAAACAACAATTTTACTGCTTACGAGTCAAAGCAAAAACTTCTAGTTTTCCTCGAGGATTATTTTTTCCCGGAACTCGATAAATTTGCATTATTGCTTGGGGATTTACATATACTCTTTGACCAATTTGATAATCTGATAAAATATTTCGTTTAGATAACTTGGAACGAGAATTAACTCGCAATAAAAAAAGACTTTTCTTAGCAGGTAAATCAACAGGATTGAGATAAATTGGTCGGGGAGAGTAAACAGAATTTATTTTGATTCCATCTATTAACAAAGCTGCATCCTTGGGAAGAATTCGATCGAGGATTTGATAATCTTGGTAAAAAGCTATATTGCGGAGATAAAATTCTGACTTGTTTTCTAATCCCAAAGATACAGGTACAAAATTTTGTGCATAGTAGGTTTGGAGACTTAGCCAGGGTAGAATTAAAATGAGATTAATAATTAGCCAGTATTTATAAATGACTTTTTTTAATATTTTTTCAGATATATTTATGCCGAATAAGATTACAATTCCGTATTGAATGCCGCCCAAATAACGAGTTTCATGAGTGAGAAACAAGATAATTATTAAAATCTGAAAAACAAACAAACTAAGAATCGATAAACGCTTGGCAAGTTTGAGTTTATTTATGAAAATAATTCCCCAAGTCATGAGCCAAATTAGGGGTGAATATCCCAAAAAGGTATGTTCGAGAGAATTTCGTAAACGATTGTTAATAGCAATTTTTATTCCCTTAAGATAATCACCCTTAGTAGTAGGATAAGTTTGATAAATGGATTCGTTAAATAATTCATTCAACATTGGTCCAAAAGGAGAACCAGACTGGAAGAAAGTCCAAATTAGCAATGGTAAGTAAAAAATAAACCAAGGTAGCAAAATCATCATGACTACCTTAATTTTTGTTTGCCAAGTAGGTAAATTTACCCACAAATAAACTATTGATAAACCAAGCATAGTCATCCCTAATGGAAATAAAGTTACTTTAGAACTAACTGAGGACAAAACTAGCAACGAACAGATAAATCCATAGGTTTGATAGTTAACTTTTTTGAGTAAATCTTCTCTAGTGAATAAAGCAACTATTGCCGACGCTGTAGCTAAATCTCCCATCGCATGAGCGCCTCCGGTGACATACCAAACTATAGGATAAATTCCCACGACAATTGGCGTAACACAAAGATAAGCAAAAGCTGATACTTTGAGACGTTCAGCGATCGCATACCAACCAAACCAAACTAAAATTAGACTTAAACTCCAACTAACTACGTTCGCAGCATCGGGAAAACCAAGGGCGTGTAGTGGGGTTGTGGAAATTTGGAAGTGCATATGTGGCAGAATTGCACCTTCCAAGGGTTCGAGATAAAATTTTAAAGCATGGTCTGTGAGAATTCGACTCGGTAGAAGCAGATGATAATGCAACTCGTCGATTTTAGTTGAGGGCGCGATCGCTACTAATAAGTTTATAGTTAGGGCAACTATACCGATAATTAGCGGTAGTTTTCCCCAACCATGAGGAATTTTCTCAGCAATCGGCGGCTGCAAGGGATAAGCTAACCGATAACAACCTAATCCCCCGACGGTAACTAAAATCAACCAGATACTAATCAACACAGGTTGAGTTGCTATACCGCACATTCCCACTATTTGAACTGTTAAACTTAAAACTTGAATTCCTAACAACACGCCGACAACTTGTCGCCAAGGACTAGGTATCTTTAAACGTGCTAAATGAAGCAAAAGCAAGCCGATTCCTAATATGCCAATAAAAGTAGTAATTCCGATTAAGAAAACTGCTAAAGGAGAATAATTATTAATCGCCAAAAACGAGGTCATATTTTCTTGGTGGTAAGATGCAACACAAATTAGTCCTCAGAAAATTTATCATGAAATCTGAGGAGCGCACTTCAGTAAAAAAGCTTAATTTAAGTTAGCCTCAATCTTTTGTCTTTAGCTGGAAGATCGTTCAGATGCAGCTTTTGTATAGCAATTAAGTTTAAAAATTTCTGTAACATTTAATACATTTTCTCAACTTTTCGGAGAATTGTTACTTAAACATAGCGAGGCACGTTCGACTGTAAGTAAAGTCACTGAAATGGGGAAAGCAAATCACAAAAATTCCGGGATCTTGCTCACGCCAAGGAGCTTGCCGATTAGTCACGATCTCAATAGATAACCATCCGGAAACAGCAATCCGGTATTGGTAGCTTAAATGTAGAAAAGCCTGTTCAATTAGGTGGAACAGAGTAGAGCGATGAATGATGTAACCGAGTATACAGTAAAAAACATTGTCTTAGCAAGTTGGATCTGGGCTGACAACAATCAATCCACTTGCAGCGAGAAAATTGCCCAACAAAAGAAGGAATTTGCACCATTGAAACCATTGCGGCAGTGGCTCGATAACCTGAAAGTAGATAATCCTAAATTTGCACGTCGCCTCTGCAAACTAATTCCCTCCCAATGTCCTTTTGAGCGAGAAGTAAAACTATTTGGTCGTCCTATCTTCCATATTCCACCGATGTGTAAGCTCAATCCTCTCTACGAAGAATTAATGATGCTGCGTTTCCGGGCTTTATGCTATTTAGCAGACGAATGCGGTGAAGATATCAGCGCCTTTTGTTAAGATTTCTCTGTTAAACAGTTGTATTAAGCAAGGAAAATCTTGCCCAGAGATAGCAGAGAATGGCGATTATTGCGCTGAAAGCTTGGTATCTACCAGAGTACGAACCAATTAGGGAAGTTATCAAACGCCCCCATAACTTGCGTTTGAATCGGAATAGCTTGCTAAAGTCAGGATTGCGAGCCGATTTTTTAGACGAGATTGAAGACGTACAAACTGCCGAGTGGTTTGGACGTTACTTAGAAGGAGAGACCGTCGAATTTTACATCGAGGGTAGCGGCGGTTATGCCATCTCGAACATAGATTTGACAGCACGAGAGATTTATTTCACCAAACAAGAGATCGCAGCGATCTTAGAACCTGCGATCTTTTTCTGCTGGCAAAGAGAATACCCCACTGCGAGTAACCAATTGCGGGAAGTTTTGTTAGAGACAATTGAAGAGTTGAATCAGCGATCGCGTCTGAGTTTAACTTTACAAGAATCTCCCCGTCCGAGTGACAATCCCATGCGACTCAGTAGCGCTCAACTGCGTCAAATCCGCAAATGTTTGTTATTTGTCGCCGACGCAACCCCAGTAGCGCGTCTTACCGACGAAGAGGAAACCACGAGATTGCTTCCCAGCCCCAATGTTTGTATCGAAATCGGCTACGCGATGCAAAGCAAGCGCACCGGAGAAGTTTTGCTCGCGAAAATGGAACGTCCCGGTTGGAAGGGAGAATATCCCTTTGACTTACCCAACCAGCAACAGTTATCTTTCACTACAGCAACGGAACTAAGTCAAACCTTGCCACCTTTGCTCTTAACCTTGCTGCGGCGTTTTAATCTTTTTTAGTTACTATTATGCAATTGCTGAAGTTACCGAGTTATAAGAGTGCGTGTAGCCAACAACTGGTAACTTCCTAGATTTTCTTCCTGTTTGTCGCTGATAATATTTTGGAGGGATTAGGAAAAGAATTTATGCCCAGAACCCCAGACGAATACGCAGTACACTTATTTTTGTCCACTGGTCATCGCCAAGAAGTTCGCTTTACCACCATTCAAGAATTTCAAAAGTGGTATAGCAACGAATTGATGCCCAAAGCGAGTTCTACTGATTTTATCAACGTTCCGATTAAAAATGTTCCCGGCGAATATATGGTTTTACGTCCCGCAAACGTAGTCGCCATCCGGGTAGAACCAATTTTTGCGGGTAGCGTCGATCGCTCCTTTGCGGACGAGTATTAAAGAAATTTTTGCACTTGAGGTTGACAAAATCACATCCTCAAGTGAAAATTTCTGACTAGCTGTTTTATGTTTAAAAAAAATCTCGGAACACTCACTGGCGTTTAGCAGTCGCAAAGACAACATAATCTAGGGATGCTCTCCGCTACAAAAGCTGATTTACCAAAATTGATAAGGATGAAAAAAACAATTGCTTTAGTCTCCTTGGGATTGGGACTTACCTTCTCGATTCCCAGTTTGCCAGTAATGGCTCAACTGCGACCGATAAGTGTCAACCCTCAGTCCAATGCTTTAGGGATGGACGAGCAAATCTGGGGTACTCCTGACTCACCTGGAGATAAAGATGCGCTGTTGCGATCGATAGACCATAGTTTACGTTATTTGTCTACGCCTAGTGCGGCGCGAGCTTATCAACGTTATCCGGTACGAGGAGTTACTCTTTCGCGAGTGCGGCGCTCTTTGGAACGTTTCCGCGAGTTGGTGGTTACTTCCCAAAGTCCCGCCGAATTACAAGCTGCAATTGAGCGCGAGTTCGTCTTTTATAAGTCGGTGGGGCGAAGCAGTGACGGCAAAGTTTACTTTACTGCTTATTACGAGCCAATTTATGCCGCTTCGCGCACGCCATCAGCCGAGTATCGCTATCCCCTGTATCGCAAACCGAGTAACTTTTCGAGTTGGCGGAAACCCCATCCTTCTCGTGCGGAATTAGAAGGAAGAGATGGTACTGGTAGAGGTGGTCGTTTAGCCGGAAACGAGTTAGTTTGGTTACGCGATCGCTTTGAAGCTTTTTTGGTTCATATCCAAGGTTCGGCTCGTCTTCAGCTTCCTGATGGCTCGGTGATGACTGTTGGCTATGGAGGTAATACGGATTACCCTTATAACAGTGTGGGTAGGGAAATGATTAAGGATGGTCTTCATCCTAGGGATGGCTTTACCTTACCGAAGATGATTGAAATTTTTCAGCAGCGCCCGGAATTGCTGGATGTATATTTACCTCGCAACAATCGCTTTATTTTCTTCCAAGAAACTCACGGCGCACCAGCAACAGGTAGCCTAAATGTACCCGTGACTGCCGATCGCTCGATCGCTACAGATAAGTCTCTCATGCCTCCTGGGGCTTTGGCACTCGTCAGAACCGAAATTCCTTATTTTAATCAAGAAGGCGAGCTAGAATACCGACTGGTAAGCCGCTACGTCCTCGATCAAGATACTGGTAGTGCGATTAAATCTCCAGGGCGTGTAGACTTGTTTTTGGGTACTGGTCCAGAAGCAGGCGATCGCGCTGGGGTTGTTGGTGGACTCGGCGATCTTTATTATCCCCTGTTGAGAAATTAGGGACTGGGGACTGGGGACTGGGGACTGGTGAGGTGGGGACTGGTGACTGGTGAGGTGGGGACTGGGGACTGGTGAGGTGGGGACTGGGTTCAGTGAACAGTTATCAGTTATCAGTTATCAGTTTATACTCCTTGTCTCCCTAATCCCCAATCCCTAATCCCTAATCCCCAATACCCAATCCCCAATACCCAATACCCAATCCCCAATACCCAATCCCCAATCCCCAATCCCTAGTCCCCAATCCCCAATACCCAATCCCCAATCCCCAATCCCTAGTCCCCAATCCCCAATCCCTAGTCCCCAATCCCCAATCCCTAGTCCCCAATCCCCCTTAATTAGATACTTCCGCCATTTCAATAGTGCGATTTTCGATATCTTTGACGAGAAAGTTCAAGGGTTTGTCGCGACGTACTTTGTATCTTAAACGGCGAGACTGCACCCGTAAAAGCAGATCTTCTAAACATTCGCGATCGAAACAGACGTGACGCTGGCGATTTTTGTAACCGTAGCTTGCACCAGAAATCACGTGAACTTGAGTATTTTTTTTCAGTTGATACCACAAGCCTTCGTTACCATTAAAACCTGTAGTGGTTGTGGTTGTCGGACTAGCGGACATATAAAGAGGATCGATACCAGTTGCGCCTAAAGTTTGCTCGTAGTTGTAATAATAGTGCAGAGGAACTTCAGCCACAGGTAAGTTAAGCAAACCTTCGTAAAATTGCTTGGCTATCTCTAAATCAGAAACCATGATTGTATGAACTTTGGGGGCGCTACTGAGAAACATCCACATCGCCCCAGCATAAGCGGCGAGAAGCATCACCATGATGCCTTGAGTAGAAAATATACTATCTATAGGTGGCAGAAAAGCGCCGGGGTGTAAGTTAAGAGATACAAAATCAAAAATGCTGTTTAATGAGATCATAGATTGACGAAATTACGAACTATTGGCTAGTTATGGGTTAGTTTACTATCCTGCCCCAGTTGGAAATAAATTGTATCAATGTAATTATTTCTAGGCTAACTTATTCTTTCCAGGGTTAACTAGATTAGAAACAAGCTGACAACGACGAAAGTATGAGATTCTTCTTGGGAGAGTACCCGATCGCGGAATCACTGGGTCAAAAGTTCTCAACTAAGCATAGAATAACTTCAGATAAGCTGTTACGCTTAAACGAGAAACCGTGCAAAGACTACCTCAATTTCCCGAATCAAATCATTCGCTGGTAAAATCTTTATTTCGCCACAGCGATCGCCAATTGCTCTCCTTGTTCAAAAATCATCCTGAGCGAGGTAGATATTTTACGGCGATTTTCTGTCGCTATAGTCCAATTGTCTATACTCTAATTTCCCATTCCGCGCGATCGCCTGTTCAAGCTGATTATTTGTTTGCTCTCACTTGGCGACATATTTTCTACGAAATGCGTGCTTTAAATTTATACGATGAGGAAGCTGGAGCAAATACTTTCCAAAATTGGTTGATTAATATGACGGCGGTTTGTATCAACCAAGCTGATTTACCGCCTGTGGAATCAATTAACTATAATTTAAAGGCTGCACCGCCGCCGTTGTGGTGTTATCTCGAACAAGCTTTGGAGTTAATACCACCAACCCTACGCTTGATGGTGTTGATGTCGCAAACTTTTCACTGGAGCGAAACTCGCATTTCTGCTTATCTCCAAGCCGAGGGAGTAGTTATTTCTCCGGCTGAGGTTGAAGTTAAACTTCAAGAAGGTTATCAATTGCTTTCGGAAAATTTACCCGAAGATATTCGCGCGATTTATTTAGGTGAGTCGAAAGCCGATGCTTCCTCAGAGTCGGAAGAGAAAGTTGGAGAGAGTGAAGGTGTAACGGTTTGAATAGAGAGACTTGGAAGACAAGGGAGACAAGGAGGAGGGGGGATAAACTGATAACTGTTCACTGGTAACTGTTCACTGATAACTGAACCCAATCCCCAATCCCCAATCCCCAATCACCAATCACCAATCCCCAATCACTATGAAAAAACAGAGAATTTTACCAGTATTGGTATTAGGATCGATAATCTGTCTAACTAATTTTTATCCGGTAACTGCTCAAGAAATAGAAAGACAGCTAAATATTCCTTTTAATAATCGCCGTCAACAAACGATTAGAGATGAAGCAGATTTACAAATTCGTCTCGGCGCACAAGAAGCACGACAACGCAATCCTGAAAAGGCAATTCCTTTCTTTTTACAAGCATTGGAACTATATCACGAAATTGGCGATATCGACGCAATTGGTCAAACTTATGAATATTTGGCTCAAGTTTATATCAATCTCGGACGTTTGAAATCAGCAGAAGATGTACTAAGAAAAAGATTATCAGTTGCACGCGATCGCGAAAATTTTCTGGAACAAGTTTTTGCTCTCAATAATCTCGGTACGCTCTTACTCAATACTAGAGATTTTCAAGCCGCAGACAAATTGTTTAATGAAGCTTGGGAAATTGCTCGTAGCCTTGAAAGCGATGAGGGTATAGGCTTAAGTTTGAGTAATCTCGGCTTATTAGCAGCTTACCAGCAAGATTACAATCAAGCAATTAAACGCTATCAGGCTGCTTTAACTTTTCGTCGTCAAGTTCCAGATCCTCTCGGAAGAGCAAATACTTTAAATAATTTGGGTGATGCTTACTTAGCTACCCATCAGTTTAATCAAGCTATTGATGCTTATCTTGTCGCTGAAATTCTCGCTGAGGAAAGTTTAGATTTACGCAATCGCTACCGCGCTCTGATTGGTCTAGCTGAATCTTATAATGCTCTTGGACTCGATCGCGTAGCTTTGAGAAGATTAGATGAATTATTTACCTTAGCACGGAAAAATGAAGATTTATCCCAACAATTGAGCGCTTTACGCTTATCGGCTCAAATTTATAGCACGCAGGGTAATAGACTGGAAGCACAAAGATTTTACCAAGAGGCGATCGCGTTAGCTAGACTTCTCCAAGATACCCAATTAGAAGCAATTTTACTCAATGAATTGTCTCAAGTTGTTTACAATTTCCCCTACGGTATTCCCTATTAAGGGACTGGGGACTGGGGACTGGGGATTGGGGATTGGGGACTGGGGACTGGGGACTGGGGATTGGGGAATAGGAAGATAAACTGATAACTGGTCACTGATAACTGATAACTGGTCACTGCTAACTGCTAACTGATAACTGTTCACTGTTCACTGAACTAAGCTTCTCCGTATACTGGAACTAACGCACCACGCAAATCTTTTGCTGCTTCCGAAGCGAGGAAGCAAATAACTTCCGCGAGAGATTCCGGTTTAACCCACTTATTTGCGTCTTCATCTCCCATTGCTTCTCGGTTCGCTGGAGTGTCGATTACACTGGGTAAAACGCAATTAGCAGTAATATCTAAACCCTTAGTTTCTTCCGCGATCGCCTGAGTTAATGCTACCACTCCCGCTTTTGATGCAGAATAAGCTGCTAATTGTCCCGCCGGTTGCACTGCACCTCTCGAACCTACAGTTACGATTCTACCATAACCATATTCCAGCATTTTTTGCAAGCTATATTTACAAACCAAAAATGTTGTATTTAAGTTCAACTCAAAATCTTTCTGCCAATTTTCATAACTATATTCTGCCACTTTTCCCATCGAAAAACCGCCTACTAAATGAATTAAAACATCCACCTTTCCCATATCATTAATCAACTGAGCCACTGCTTTTTCCTCAAATAAATTGACAGAAACAAAACGAATACTGGCAAATTCTTGAGGGGAAAGATTTTTTTTCAGACGTTCGACTTGCTTTTCATGAATATAGGTAACAGTTAACTTTGCACCTCTGGCTAATAATGCTGGAGTTACGCCTAATCCTAAACCTCCAGTACCCCCTGTTAACAATACTTGTTTACCTTGCATGGTGTTTTACTTCTCAGTTTAGTTCTTTCCTGATTCTTGTAACAGATCTTACTTCAATTAGTAGGGAGAGAAAAAAATTAGATTTTGCCTAAAATAACCATTAGAAATATTTTTCGCATAATTTGGCATCTTTGTCAATACTAAACTTAAAATTAGAGATTTTCTTAACAATATTCTTAACTTCTCAGGCTCTAAAAATTCCGAGTTTTCCAGAGATCCTGGTGAAGTTAGTTATAAGATGAAATCCGAAACTAACAATGCCCAAGCAACTCCAATTTTACCTCAAACCATTTCTCCTTATTTCGGGAATTAGTTTAATAATGATTCCCTTACTAATTTACATCGGATTGTTATTACGTCGTCCACCTCGCACGAACTTAGAAAAGCAGTTATCCGAGGGGATAAACTATCAACGCGAGGCTCGTTATCAACCTCGTCCAATCTTGCTGCATATTGTTAGTATTGACCTTAATTCACCAGGAGTCAAGCTATTTGTTACACCAGGAGATTCCAATAATCAAGAAATGGATATTAAAGCCCGCACAACTTCAGAATTTTTGCAAGAATATAACTTACAATTAGCAATTAATGGGAGTTTTTTCCATCCTTTTGTCGTGCATCATCCTTGGAATTATTACCCCAGAAGTGGCGATTTTGTCAAGGTAAATGGACAAGCAATTTCTGAAGGCAAAATTTATTCCGAAGCTAGTGCTGGCTGGTATGTTTTTTGCGTTTCTAAAGATAATCAAGCGACAATTGGAGGAACAAAATGTCCGAAAAATACGCAACAAGCATTTGCTGGAAGTGCAATCTTAGTTAAAGATGGTCAAGTAGTAGAAAATCCCGATAACAATCCAATTGCAAATCAACCAGTTCCTCGGACTGCGGTTGCTATTGACAAAACTGGAAAAAAGTTATGGTTAATTATTGTTGATGGGAGACAACCTTTTTATAGTGACGGCGTTACTTTAACAGAATTAGCAGAAATAATAACCGATTTAGGCGCAGATCGCGGCTTAAATTTAGATGGTGGTGGTTCGACGACTTTAGTAATAGACAATGAGGAAAAAACTCAAGTTTTAAATGCTCCTTTTCATACGCGAATTCCCATGCGTCAGCGTCCAATTGCTAACCATTTAGGTGTTTATTTTCAAGCTGATTGAATTTTTGCCTAGAAATAGAAAATCAGGTCAAATAGAAGATAATTTAGGCGCTTAAATTTATTTTGGGTGCGATCGCAGCGCTCCTGTCAATCCACCTTAGTATTAAATCCTGTGTTAAAATGAGATTGTCATTGTCAACGATTTTTCTTCAGAAAGATTATGAAACTGGAAAATCAGCAACCTCAAAAAGCTTCCCTCCCGGAATTTATTTTGCGATTTCTGGGGGGTGCGGCATTAGCTGCATTTCTAGTATTTATTCCCGTCGCCTTGGGTGGGCGAATAGATTTGAATTTGTTGCAAGTCAGTATAGCATTATTTCTAGTTATAGGCTGCGGACTGCTATCAAGTTTTTTTGGAAAAAGATTTATTAATGCAGTGATGGCTTCCCTAGAATCTTTCAGCCTTTAAACCCATTTCTTAGCCAAATTTTCCCTGTTACATTATTAAATCAGATAGAGACGTTGCAGCCAACGTCTCTACAAATTAGTTATGCGTAAATTAGTCATTTTTAGGGCTTTTTTGGCGTAGATGCACTAATAACGGACAAACGCGAAATTTGTGCGAATTTCCCGAAACTTGTCCGTTAAAACTACCCTGCGATTGTCGCGGTTGTGTCTCGCGAACATTGAGAAAACCACCGACAGTTAAACTATCCCCCGCGTTACTATCCACAAAGCCAATTGCTAGGGATAAAATTGTTTCGAGGATAGCTAATTTCACTCTTTTTTCTAACCGCATCACGTCACCTGAATTCGACATGATGTTGTTCTAAAATTTCGGGGATCTCCGAAGTCAAGAAATAGCTGAAAGCCTTACTAATTCGCTATTCGGGTGCTTTCGGGATAGCATTCGGTTTCGGTTTCCCGAAACTTTCCCGAAACTTTTTCCGCGATTTTCATTGTGGTGTTAGCGAAAAATCTCGAATGGAAATTGTCATTCTGAGTGTTAACGAAGAATCTCATAGATGTTTCGCTTCGCTCAACATGACATAATTACAGTTATTCTTAAAAGTAAAAATGGGTTTGGGAGATGTTTCGCTTCGCTCAACATGACATAATTACAGTTATTCTCAAAAGCGAAAGTGGGTTTGGGAGATGTTTCGCTTCGCTCAACATCACTTTGTGAGTGTTATTGTGAAATAGGAATCCTCTCCGCACAGTCAAACTCTCCTACTATGCCTACTTTTAGTTACGGTGAAAAATCACAACAGAAAGTCCAGGAGTTGCTCGAAGCGTTACTCAATTTTGTTGATGGGGAATTGGGTGACGACTACATTAACGCTAAAGTGAGCTTTCGCTGGGAAGAAAAAGACAAAAAAAAAGGCGAAGAAAAAGACGAAAAAGACAAAGACGAACTGAAATTAACTGTCGAGACTACTTTGGAAACGCTGCGACAGTTGATTTATGGGAAGGGAAAAATTGACCCAAAAGCGAAAAAAACCCAACGTAAAGAGATTGGGGCAATTCTGACTCACTACTTGGGGAAATTTCTGGGAATTTGGGAAGACCGTCGGCTTATTAAACGAGGTTCGGAGAGGTGGGTTTTTGTACTGAAGCTGTGGAGTAAGGACAAAGAGGAAAATCTGCGGCGGTTTCAAGAAGAGTGGCGAAAGCGTCAGCCGAATAATTCGGTTTCGGTTTCGGTTTCGGTGGAGATGGGGGGAAAGGCTGAGGAAAGTGAGGAAAATCAGCAAAAACGAGCGATAGGTTTGGAAACGCTGCCGGAAGTGCGGGTTTGGGAAGGAAGAGAAACGCTGGTGGAGAGTTTGCGGGGGAATTTACTCGTGAGGGAAAATCCTCCGAAGGTAGTGGCTTTGGTGGGACAAGGAGGAATTGGAAAGACTTCGCTGGGGGTGAAACTCCTGGAAGCGGTGGGAGTTGAGCTTAAACCGCCCAGATTAGGCACGGATTGCGCTTATGATACAGTATTCTACTTTAAAACTGAGCCGGGGACAAGTTTCGATGAAATTGCGGAATTTCTGTTAGAAAATCTGACGGTTGTAGGGTTGGAAAATTTTCCCGATGCGGCGCAAAAGATTAAGAAAATTATCGCTGAGTTGACAAATCAGCATTGTTTACTATTTTTAGATAACTTGGAAGTAATTTTACAGCCAGCGAGTGAGGAAAGGGCTGGATATGCCGTAACGCAGGAGTGGGGACAGTTTCTCAATCAGTTGGTTTATAGCAATCATTGCTCGCAGGTGATATTGACGAGTCGGGAATTGCCGCGAGATTTGGCTGATTCTCGCTGTGTTGGAACTGAACCAGACCCGAATTTGGTATGTTTAGAAACGGTGGGTGGGGTGGCGGTAGAAGCGGGGGTGAAAATTCTGCGTCAATATCAATTGAAAGACAAGGAAAGCGATTTATTTTGGGTGTCGTCAAGGGTTGATGGGCAGGTATTTATTTTAACTCAATTGGCGGCAATTGGGAGGAGGAAACCGGGCTATCTTCGCAAGCATCCAGAGTTAGTAACGAAGAAAGCGGAACCGATTTTATTAGAGCAATTAAAGAGACAAACTGAAGCAGCAAAAGATTTGTTACGGCGGATGTGTGTTTTGCGGGTGGGAATTGATGTTACTGGTTTGACTTTTTTGCGGCTTTATACGAATGATTTGGCGCAAGATCCGCGTTTTGAAATAGCATCAGAAAGGGAAGAAGCTGCGGAATTAACTGATGGGGAAATAGAGGAAACGGAAGCAATTATTCAGCAGTTGGTAGATTGTTCTTTGGTGCAAAGTCGCTACGATGAGGAAGAGTGCGAAACTTATTATGATTTGCATCGAATTATTGTGGAGTTTCTGCAAGCTGAGTGTAAAAATGAGTTACCTCAATTGCTGGAAACGGTATATAAGTTTTATTGCACGGGGAAGAATGTGGAAAATCCCCAAAGTTTAAATGATTTACGTCCGGTTTTGGAGGCGCAATTTTTTGCTTTTCAGTTGGGAAATTATCGGGAAGCTTACCTATTAGTTAATAATCTAGGAAGTTATTTACGACCTTGGGGACATTGGAATTTATTAAAAGATTTATGCGAAGAAGTTTTACCTTATTTAGATGGGGATTACTATGGAATTTGTTTGCAATGGATTGGAGTAATTTATCGCGATTTAGGTAGATGGAATGAAGCCAAAAAATATTTTACTGAAGCCTTAGCCAACGCAGAAAAGCAAGAAAGTAAAGAAGATATAGCTTATTCTGTCGGACTTTTGGGCGAGATTGAGCGAAATCGGGGTAATTGGGACGAAGCTCAAAGGCTGTTTCGACAATCGTTGCAGTTACACGAAGAATTAGGCGATCGCACGGGTATGGCTGCTGTTTGGGGAGTTTTGGGCGATATTGAGCGAAATCAGGGTAATTGGGACGAAGCTGAAAAGCTGTATCGACAATCGTTGCAGTTACGAGAAGAATTAGGCGATCGCGCGGGTATGGCTTCTTCTTGGGGAGTTTTGGGCGAAATTGAGCGAAATCGGGGTAATTGGGCTGAAGCTCAAAGGCTGTATCGACAATGCTTGCAGATAGAGGAAGAATTAGGCGATCGCGCGGGTATGCCTTACTCTATTGGTTCCCTTGGCGAAGTTGAACTAGGTAGAGGTAACTTAGATACAGCAGAAAAATACTTAATTGATGCTTTAGAAAGATTTCAAGCATTAGAAGATGTCCAGTATGTTGCTGAATGTACTTTTCGCCTTGCTCAAGTATGGCGCAAGCGAGGTAATGAAGAAGTTGCCGAAGAACATTACCATACTGCTTATCAAATCTATCAGCAACTCGGTGCAGCGAAGGATTTAGAAAAAATTGAAAAGGAATGGAATTAGTAGAGGATGAGAATGTTTTACTGTTTCGCGTCCTTTTCTCTAAATTCTTGCTACATTTAAGTGCAATTAGGGATGATTTTTAACATTTTTTCTGTTTACCAAAATTTACTTAAATCTAAAGTAAATCCAGGTAAAATATCTTCACCAGAGAGAGAAAGAGGACGTGCTAAAATTTCAATTTTCGTTTGAGGACGATAAACGGCAATATTTTCGCGTTTGCGGTTAATTAACCATCCTAACTTACAACCGTTGTCGAGATATTCTTGCATTTTAGCTTGAGTCTTTTTCAGACTATCTGTAGGTGAAAGAATTTCTACGACAAAATCAGGACAGAGGGGGAGAAATTTTTCTCTTTGTTCGGGTGTTAAACCATTCCAACGAGACTTTTTAATCCAGGAAACATCAGGAGAACGATTTGCATTATTAGGAAGAATAAAACCTGTGGAAGAGTCGCAGACTTCTCCTAATTCTGTGGTTTCGTTCCATAGCCATAATTGAGCGGTAATACTGGAGTTGCGTTTGCCAGTTTCTCCTCCCGTGGGTGGCATTATCAAAAGTTCTCCGTTAGCATTACGTTCTAATTTGAGGTCAGTGTTTTCTTGACAAAGTTGATAAAATTGCTCCTGAGAAATGGGAGCAATTTCAGCAATTTTCAAGGTGATTTGGTGCATAAAATCCCAACCCTAAACGGTTTCTTAAGTTAAGTAGTTAATTTGGTTTTGTTTTTCACTGTTTGTTTGACTGCTATTTCTATCTTAACTGGTGGTTGAATTTCTGCTTGCCAGATTTCCCAATATTTGCCGATGCGTTCGACAAAATCTTTAGGTTTTTCAGCATAAATTCTCGCGCCTAAATTTTGTGCATAAAGTTGTAGTTGAGGACGACGACGGTTAAGCAAACTTAAAAGTACGTCTAAGTCTTCTCGATTGTCAAATTGGTCGAACTTAGTGAGAAAATAATCGCGTAAGATAGCTAAGTCGTGGTCATCTCCTAAGTAGTCAGATAAATTCTTGAGTTGAGAGGTTAATTCTGTCATCATATCCGCCCAAATTGGGGTGAGAATGCGGAGGTGATACCAAAGATATTTAACTTGTTTGCGCCATTCGTGAAAGTTGGCGACGCTGGGTTCTTCGTTGATAAGTTCAAAGGCTGAAGAACCGCGTTTATAAATCTTTTTTAAACCGCCGGATAAAGCTGACCAATTGTTGTTTTCTATTTCCCAGCAATCAACTCGATTTTTTGCTTCGGCTAAGATACCAGCAACTTCTTTGGTTTTGTCTTCTTTTTCAAGAATTTTGCTGCTAACTATTTCGTAGTTGGTGACTAAATTTTGTCTTATTTCTTGGAAAGCGTCGGGAACGAGATAAGTGCGAAAATAATCGATTAATTTGTCAAAAGTTTCAATCAAAACTTGGGCATCTCGCACGTCAGAAAGTTCTCTACCAGCGTCGCGAAAGCAAACGTTTTCTTGTTGGTAACGTTCTTCGCCAATTTCAGCTCTGACCAAACGCAAAACCGCGCGTAGTTTTTTGAGGGATTTGCGGCTATCGTGAACTGCTTCGTTAGGGTCGTCTTCAGTTTCACCTTTGAGTTTAGCGATCGCACTTTCGAGTTCTTCAGCAGCAATTCTTTTAATTCCTGTGGCGATGGTGAGATCTTCGGCTTGAAATTGGTAAGACATAAATAAAAAATTTTCCTGTTAACCTTATCTTAATCTTATCTCTGCTTGTCAAATCTAGGATCTCTCTAGAGTAAAGCTCGATGCCATTTTTAATAATTTTTGTTGATAATGAGGAATTTTAACTTAAGCAATGGAAATGAGATTAGTTTATTTTTGTCGAGTTAGCCATGCTCGAGCTACAAGTTTCGATTAAAATATACAGCTAAAGACAAAAAGCTGGTGAGGAGAATTTTGGCTTGCTTACTCTGGGTGTTAACATCGACCATGTAGCGACGATCCGACAGGCACGACGTACAGTAGAACCAGATCCGGTAGCTGCGGCAGTTTTGGCGGAGTTAGCGGGTGCTGATGGAATTACTGTACATTTGCGCGAAGATCGGCGACATATCCAAGATCGTGATGTACGTTTGTTGCGGGAAACGGTACGAACTCATTTAAACTTGGAGATGGCTCCTACGGAAGAAATGGTGGATCTCGCGATCGAAGTTAAACCAAATTACGTCACTATTGTTCCCGAAAGACGCGAAGAAGTAACCACAGAAGGGGGACTGGATGTGGCTAGTGCTTTAGATCGTTACCGGGACGTAGTTACACGGTTACAAAGTGCTGGAATTCCTGTAAGCTGGTTTATTGATGCTGATGAAGTACAGATTGAAGCTGCGGCAAAAACTGGCGCTAAGTTTATTGAACTCCATACAGGAAAGTATGCTGAAGCCCAAGATGAAGCAACTCGTCAGCAAGAGTTAAACTTTCTCGAGAGAGGAACTAAACAAGCAAAAGCGTTAGGTTTGCGTGTTAATGCTGGACATGGTTTAACCTATTGGAATGTCTATCCAGTGGCTTGCATTCCCGGTATGGAAGAACTTAACATCGGTCATACGATTATTAGTCGTGCGGTGTTAGTGGGTATGGAACGAGCGGTTCGGGAAATGAAATTAGCTATGAATGGTAAGTTATAGTTGATTTTTTTGGTTACCCGTAGCTGCATTAATAACAAACAACAAACTACTGATTACAAACTACCGATTACTAATGAACGAAGAAACAAAAACTTACTACTACGTTTTGGCAAGTCAGCGCTTTTTACTTGAAGAAGAACCTTTTGAAGAAGTTCTCCGAGAGCGCACGAATCACTATCAACGTAATAATAAAGAAATTGACTTTTGGTTAGTGAAACAACCAGCTTTTTTGGAAGCTCCAGAATTCGCTGAAGTTAAACAAAAGTGTCCTCAACCATCAGTAGCAGTAATTTCGAGCGATCGCCAATTTATTAATTGGTTGAAATTACGCTTAGAATATGTTCTCACGGGTGAATTTCAAGCTCCTTCCGAGCAAATTTCCCATCCTCTCGCTTCTCTAGAAACAGCTTGTTGAGCAAAAATTGTATAAAGTTATGCAGAAAAACGTCGTCACGGAATCTACGATGGGACAACAGCCAAAATTATCTTGCCTGTCTGCTGCCGCGATCGCCGCGATCGGCATAACCGCAATCCCTAAACCAACCTTTGCTCAAGCTGGTTTGCCTCAATGTCAACCTCCGAGAGCAGGTGAATATATTCTGTTGGTGTTGACGGAAACTCCCGATACTCAAGAACAAATTCGTCGGACTTTGCCTCCAGGCATAAATGCGCCCATTTGTCAATACCTAGGCGATACGGTCACTCGTATCGGCGGTTTCCGGCAATTTGATGATGCAGATAGTTGGGCGCAGTACGTGAACGACATTGTCGGTTTAACCGCAGTGGTAGCTCGCCCCACCCAAACAACCGCAGCGACACCAACAGTAACTCGTCCTACCCAACCAGTACCAGGTCCAAGGATTAATAATCGCCCTACCCAACCAGTAACAGCAACCAGGACAAACAGCAGTCCCAGTGTAACCCAGCAAGCAGCAGCGAGTTCGGGAAATTTACCTGCCTTTAATCCTCAACCTTTAGGGAGTGGTTATGCCGTCTTAGTAGACTATCTAAACCAGCCAGAAATTGCTTCTCAACTTCAACAGGAACTAGGGAAAGAGGTAGGCTTAGTTTCTTATTTAGGTCGTCCCTACTTGCTAGCAACATCCACCGAAAACCAGACAGAAGCCAACCAATTGATGCAAAATTTAAGCGAGATTGGCTTTGGCTCCCTAGTAGTAAACAGTAGCCGGGTGACACTACTGACACCTACAGTCAGAAACTAAACCGTAGGTCCGAATAACAGAGAAATGCCAATACCCAAACCCAAGCCGACAATTACCTGAAAAGGAGTATGTCCGAGTAACTCCTTGAGACGATCTTCATTAAACTGCTTGTGTTCGCGGAATAACTCATCAATAATTTGATTGAGAATGCGAGCTTGTTTCCCGGCAGCTTGACGAACTCCCGCCGCATCATACATAACAATAACAGCAAACAGACAGGCGATCGCAAAATCAGGACTTGACCAGCCCATTGTTTGTCCCACCCCAGTTGCTAAAGAAGCAACCAAAGCCGAATGAGCGCTAGGCATACCACCCGTAGTTACCAAATAGCGAAGACTAACCTTGCCATCTCTAATTAATTCAATGACTAGTTTCAAAAATTGAGCGATTAGACAAGCTAGAATAGATACCACTAGCACTTGATTGTCTAGAATTTTGACAAAATCCTGCATTGTAAATAGTTTAAACGAAAAAAGAGAGCAACTTTGGCATCGGTAAATTTTAGTTAGAAGTTTGCGCTCCTCAAAACTGCGACTTTAGCGATCGCGGTTCATAATGAAATTAGCGATCGCCCGCAACGGTTCAGCTTTTTTTCCATAATCAGCTAACTCAGCATTAGCCGCTTCAATCAACTGCTTGGCTTGGACTTTTGAAGACTCAAGTCCCCACAAACTCGGATAAGTAGCCTTTTTCGCCACCAAATCCTTACCTGCGGTTTTACCCAACTGCTCCTGAGTAGCAGTGATATCTAAAATATCATCAACAATTTGAAAAGCTAATCCGATATTCTGAGCATATCTCGACAATTTCTCCAAATCTGAACTTTCCGCCCCCGCCAAAATCGCCCCAGAAACCACACAAGTTTCTAACAAAGCACCAGTCTTATGAGTATGAATATAATTGAGTGTATCCAGAGAAACCTCCGAATTACCTTCACATTCCAAATCTACTACCTGACCGCCAACTAATCCCGCCGCACTAACTGCACGACCTAATCTAGCAACCACTTGCACAATTCGTTGCGGCGGAACATTTTTCGTTTCTGTCGCGACATATTCAAAAGCATAAGCCAACAAACCATCGCCCGCCAAAATAGCGACATCTTCGCCATAAACCTTGTGATTTGTTAACTTACCCCGCCGATAGTCATCGTTATCCATTGCCGGGAGATCGTCGTGAATCAACGACATCGTGTGAATCATTTCCAAAGCGCAAGCTGTCGGCATCGCCATTGCCACCGTCCCCCCCATCAAAGTACAGGTAGAGAGGCAGAGAATGGGACGCAAGCGCTTACCTCCAGCCAACAGCGAATAACGCATCGCTTCATAGATTTTTTCAGGATAAGCTAAAGGCAGCGATCGCTCGAGTGCCTCCTCGACAAGCTGCTTTTGCTCTGCTAAATAAGTTTTTAAATTGAACACCGCCGCTTCCCCTTTGGGTGCAGGTAGTTCATCCGTCTTGACCATGCCTGGGTTTCTTCTTCCAACCAACTTGTAATCAGTTTACCTGGTTTGGTTCCCTGGATCATCAAATTATCCAGGAGAAAGGGAGGACAAGGAAGAATTGTTGGAAAAACTGGTAAGGTGCTAATTCCCAGTCACCAATTACAATAGTTTGAGAAACTCAGCCAACCAAACAGGATGAGCCGGCCAAGCTGGGGCAGTTACTAAATTACCATCAACCATTGCTTCATCAGCAGGAATATGAGTATATAATCCTCCTGCACGAGTAACATCGGGTCCGCAAGCCGGATAAGCAGTACAACTTTTTCCTTTTAAAACATCAGCCGCAGCTAACACCTGCAAACCGTGACAAATAGAAGCAATGGGTCGATCTTTTTCCGCAAAATAGCGACAAATTGCCAAAACTTTCTCGTTTAAACGAATATACTCTGGCGCCCGTCCGCCAGGAATTACTAAAGCATCGTAGTCAGAAGCTTGTATTTCCTCGAAAGTAGCATTGAGTTGGAAATTGTGACCGAGTTTTTCGGTATAAGTTTGGTCGCCTTCAAAGTCGTGGATTGCAGTTTTCACGGTGTCTCCGGCTTTTTTATCGGGACAAACAGCGTGAACTGTATGTCCAACCATTTGTAAAGCTTGGAAAGGAACCATGACTTCGTAATCTTCCACGAAATCACCGACGAGCATTAAAATTTTTTTACTCATATTTTTTCTTGATTTTCAACTATTGGGGACTGGGGAAGAGGGGGGAGACAAGGGAGAGGGGGGAGAGGGGGAGGACAAGGGAGATAAACTGATAACTGATAACTGATAACTGATAACTGATAACTGATAACTGACTAAGGTAATTTATAGCTAGCCACTCTAACGATCAATTCTCCCTCATTAGGGTCGCGACTAAAGACGAAGGCTCCTTTTTGGACTTCACCACTA